>JBDLVJ010000031.1:0-5645 GCA_039804875.1 Pseudomonadota bacterium
TCGCGCACGGGCAGCAGCGCGGCTGGCAATTCCTGGATGGGGGTATCGATACTCATGATGAAACTCCTTTGTTCTGATTCAGGACTTCACTGTAGAGAGCGGCTAATGAAACCCCAACCAATCATTTCAAGCTTGCAAAGCAGGAAAACGCATATCGAGCAACCGATGGCAAGCGGCTGATGGCTGGCTAATCGTCAAACTAATCGTCAAACGCCTTCAGCACCTCGTCGCGCGTCAGCGTCGGCACGAAGGTCTCGATGAAACCGAAGGCGAAACCCGGCAGCCAGAGGTTGCGCCGCATGCCGAGCCGCGTGACATTGATCTGGAACAGGTGGCCGGCATCGATCGCGTGCAGATGGTGGTCGCGTTCCTCGTCGATCGCGATCGAGGCCACGATGCCCACGCCCATCTCGAGCTCGACATAGGTCTTGATCACGTCGGCGTCCATCGCGGTCAGCACCACGTCGGGCTGCAGGCCGGCCGCCGCGAAGGCCGCGTCGATGTGCGAGCGCCCGGTGTAGCCCAGCTCGTAGGTGATGATCGGGTAGGCGGCCAGGTCCCGCAGCGTGATGGCGCTGCCGCGTTCGATCAGCGGGTGCCCCGGCGGTAGCACGATGCTGTGGCTCCAGCGGTAGCAGGGCAGGGTGACGAGCTGGTCGTAGCTCGCCAGCGCCTCGGTCGCGATGCCGATGTCGGCCTCGCCCGACAGCAGCATCTCGGCCACCTGCTTCGGGCTGCCCTGGTGCAGGTGCAGGCTCACGCGCGGCCAGCGCTGGCGGAAGTCCCTGACCACATGCGGCAGCGCGTAGCGCGCCTGCGAGTGGGTGGCGGCGATCGACAGCCGGCCCTCCTCGCGGCCCTGCAATTCCTGGCCGGCGCGGCGCAGGCTGTCGGCGTCGAGCAGCACGCGCTCGACGATCGGCAGCAAGGCCTTGCCGGCCGAGGTCAGTCCGAGCAGGCGTTTGCCCGCGCGCTCGAACAGCTCGACGCCGAGCTCCTCCTCCAACTCGCGCACCTGGCGGCTGACGCCCGGCTGGGAGGTGTGCAACGCGGCGGCGACCTCGGTCAGGTTGAAGCCGCAGCGCACCGCCTCGCGCACCGAGCGCAGTTGCTGGAAGTTCATTACAGCTTGGCCAGCGAGACTTCGGTCGACTTGACCAGCGCCACCACCTCGGAGCCTATCCTGAGGTCGAGCGCATCGACTGAACGGGTCGTGATGACCGAGGTCACGATGCCCCAGGGCGTCTCGACATCGATTTCCGACACGACATCGCCACGGATGATCTCCTTGACCTTGCCCTTGAACTGGTTGCGCACGTTGATGGCTTGGATGGACATGATGTTTCCTTGGATAAAAAAGTGTTACTTCTTGCTGTAGATCTGGTCGAAGCTGGCGCCGTCGGCGAAATGGTCCTTGGTCGCCTGGCTCCAGCCACCGAAGGCCTGGTCGATGCTGAACAGGTTCAGCTTGGGGAACTGCTTGGCGTACTTTGCCTGCGCCTTGGCCGAGGTCGGGCGGTAGAAGTTCCTGCCCGCGATGTCCTGGCCCTCGTCGCTGTAGAGGTAGTCCAGATAGGCCTGGGCCACCTGGCGCGTGCCCTTCCGGTCGACGTGCTTGTCGACCACCGTGACGGCCGGCTCGGCCAGGATGCTGATCGACGGGTAGACGATGTCGAACTTGGCGCCGAACTCCTTCTCGAGCAGATAGGCCTCGTTCTCCCACGAGATGAAGACATCGCCCTGGTTGCGCTGGGCGAAGGTGATCGACGAGCCGCGCGCGCCGGTATCGAGCACCGGCACGTTCTCGTACAGCTTGCGGACGAAGTCGCGCGCCTGCGCCTCGCCGCCGTGCTTGCGCTTGGCGAATTCCCAGGCCGCCAGGTAGTTCCAGCGCGCCCCGCCCGAGGTCTTGGGGTTCGGCGTGATGACCTTGACGCCGGGCCTGATCAGGTCGTCCCAGTCCTTGATGCCCTTGGGGTTGCCCTCGCGCACCACCAGGATGATGGTCGAGCTGTAGGGCGAGCTGTTGTGCGGCAGGCGCTTTTGCCAGTCCTTCGGGATCAGCTTGCCGTTGTTGTGCAGCGCATCGGTGTCGCCGGCCAGGGCCAGGGTCGCGACATCGGCGTCGAGCCCGTCGATGATGCCGCGCGCCTGCTTGCCCGAGCCGCCGTGCGACTGCTTGACCGAGACTTCCTGGCCGGTCTTGGCCTTCCAGTGCTTGGCGAAGGCGGCGTTGAACTCGACATAGAGTTCTCGCGTCGGATCGTAGGAGACATTGAGCAGTTCGACCTTGTTCTGGGCCCAGGCCGGGACCAGGCCGGCGCCGAGCAGGGCGGCGCTGACCAGCGTGTGTCGTATCCAGTGACGGCGTGCTTGCATGAGGGGGTTTCCTTGCGATCAGGTGGTGATGAGACCGATGATCGAAGCAAACCCAGCCAACAAGAACTAATAAAAAATCACTTGAAAATTACAAAAACAACTAAGCGAAGGGGCCGGACGCTCAAGTCCTGGGGTTGAAGTGGCTCAGCATCGCCGACAGCGAATCCATCAGGCACTGGAAGTCCTGGCCGAGCGCGGCCTCCGCCAGCGTCAGCCGGATGCGGCAGTAATGGCCCTGGTGGCTGGTCAGCGCCAGCGCCGAGAACCGGCGCCCGGCATCGAAGCTCAGGTAGCGCAGGTTGGCACTCTTGTTCTCGCTCGCGGGCTGCAGGCCCGGGAACTCGACCCGCAGCTCGGCCAGCGCCTGTTCCAGCTCGGCCTGCAGGCCGGCTTCGGTCGGGGTCCGGTCCGGCGCCGGGTAGAGCGTCAGGCTGACCTCGGTCTGGCGCGCCGCATAGTCCAGCCGCAGGGCGCCGGCCGGAGTCGCGCCCGGGCCCATGCGCTCGAAATGCAGCCAGCCGAACTGCGCCGGCAGCCCGAAGCCAAAGCGCTCGCCCAGGTGGAAGCCGCAGGCCGGGGTGCCGCGCCCGGGCGCCAGCTTGAGCCTGCTGGTGTCGAAGTAGAGCCGGCGCGGCTCGGCCACCAGCTGTTCGCCGTCGATGAAACGGATCTCGTACTGGCAGCATTCGACCGTCGGCCGCACCGGGTCGGGCTGCTTGGCTACCAGCCGCCACTGCCGCTGGCCGCCGAACAGGCAGGCGGCGATGCTGTCCTGCGCCTCGACCGCGAGGTAGAGCGAATCGGTGGTGATGACGATCGGGTCCTGGGCGTTGCGGCCGGAGCCGCCCGCGATGGGCAGGTCCAGGCCAAAGTCTTTGAGCAGCAAGTCGCGCAGCATCGGTTTCCTGTGTGGGAGCGCGGCGGCCAGGCGGGCCGCCGGGAGGGGGGAGCCGGGATTCTCGCACCGGGCCGCTGCCCGGCCCGGCCATCGATCTCAAGTAAACTCTTCCGGCTCGACTTTTTTGTTCTGACTGGTACCGGCTATGTTCGATTTCTTCCGCAAGCACATGAAGCTCTTCATGGGTTTGCTGTTCATTCCGCTCGTGATCGGCTTCGTGCTGTTCGGCGTCCAGGGCTATGACCGCTCCGGTGGCGCCGATCAGGTGGCCGAGGTCGCGGGCAAGGCCATCACGCGCCAGGAACTCGACAACGCGCACCGTGGCGAGGTCGAACAGCGCCTGGCCAGCATGCCCGGCCTCGACCGGGCCCAGCTCGAGTCCGACGCGGCGCGGCGCGTCACGCTCGACCGGCTGATCGCCCAGCGCGTGCTGGCGCTGGCGGCCAAGGACCAGCATATCGTCACGCCCGATCAGCGCCTGGTGCGCGAGCTGTCGCAGGACCCCGCGATCGCGTCCCTGCGCAAGCCCGACGGTCAGCTCGATCTGCAGCGCTACAACGAGGCGCTGCGCGCCCAGGGCATGACGCCCGAGCAGTACGAGAACTCGCTGCGCTGGGACATCGCGCAGCGTCAGGTGCTGGCGGGCATCAGCGCGAGCTCGCTGCTGCCGGCCGCCGTGGCCCAGCCCGCGCTTGGCGCCTGGTTCGAGCGGCGCGAGGTTCAGGTCGCCCGTTTCGCCCCGGCCGATTTCGTGTCCAAGGTCCAGCTCGCCGACGCCGATGTCGATTCCTACTATCAGGCCAATCTGGCACGCTTCCAGTCGCCCGAACAGGCCGACATCGAATACCTGGTGCTCGATCTCGATGCCGTCGCGCGCCGCCTCACGGTGTCCGACGCCGACCTGCGCGCCCGCTACGAGCAAAAGCTGGCCCAGCTGGCCAAGGACGAGCAGCGCCGCGCCAGCCATATCCTGCTGACCGTGGCGCCCGATGCCGCTGCGGCCGACAAGGCCAAGGTCAAGGAGCAGGCGCAGGCCCTGCTGGCCGAGCTGCGCCAGACCCCGGCGCGCTTCGCCGAGCTGGCCAAGACCCGCTCGCAGGACCCGGGTTCGGCGGCCAAGGGCGGCGACCTCGACTTCTTCACGCGCGGCAGCATGGTCAAGCCGTTCGAGGACGCGGCCTTCGCGCTCGCCAAGGGCCAGCTCTCGGATCTGGTCGAGTCCGAGTTCGGCTTTCACATCATCCAGTTGACCGACATCCGCCAGCCGGTCAAGCCCGGCTTCGAATCCCTGCGCGCCCAGATTGAGCAGGAGCTCAAGCAGCAGCAGTCGCTCAAGGCCTATGTCGAAGCCGCCGAGCAGTTCGGCAACCTGGTCTACGAGCAGGCCGACAGCCTCAAGCCCGCCGCCGACAAGCTGGGTCTGACGATCAAGTCCTTCCCGGGTCTGCAGCGCGGCGGACCGACCGCCGCTGGCGCCGATGCCCTGCTGGCCAACCCGAAGCTGCTGCAGGCGGTCTTCGCCGCCGACGCGCTGCGCTCCAAGCGCAACACCGAGGCGGTCGAGGTCGGCCCCAACCAGCTGGTGGCCGCCCGCGTGCTGCAGCACCGCCCGGCCGCCACCCGGCCCCTGGCCGAGGTCGGCGCCCAGGTGCGTCAGGCCATGGTCCAGCAGCGCGCGCTCGAACTCGCCCAGGCCGAGGGCAAGGCCCGCCTCGCGGCCTGGAAGGGCGGCGCAGCCCCCAGCCTGCCGGCCGCCATCGTGGTCTCGCGTCAGAAGTCCCAGGATCTGCCGCCGGCGCTGGTCTCGGCCCTGCTGTCGGCCCGGGTCGAGAAGGGCCAGCCCGGCTGGGCCGGCGTCGAGCTCGGCGCGCAGGGCTACGCGGTCGCGCGCATCAACCAGGTGCTCGCGCCCGAGGCGCTGGCCGCTCCGCAAGCCGAGCAGGGCCGCCAGCAGCTGGCCCAGATGTGGGCGCAGGCCGAGGCCCAAGCCTACCTCGAGGCGCTCAAGAAGCACTACCAGGTAAAAATCCTGATCAAGTCCTGAGATGGCCGCTTTTTCTGTATAGAATAGCGGCTTCGACAGACGGTGGCTGTAGCTCAGTTGGTAGAGTCCAGGATTGTGATTCCTGTTGTCGTGGGTTCGAGTCCCATCAGCCACCCCAAGAATTCCAGGCATTTGCAAATGCCGTTTCCGGCAAGTCAGTCGCAAGATACTACCGGGACGCTTTGTGAATGGCAGCCGAAAAAAGCCCGGTTCTTCGGGCTTTTTTCATAGAGAAATTGTCAGCCGTGGTGGCTGTAGCTCAGTTGGTAGAGTCCAGGATTGTGATTCCTGTTGTCGTGGGTTCGAGTCCCATCAGCCACCCCA
>JBDLVJ010000032.1:0-4434 GCA_039804875.1 Pseudomonadota bacterium
CCCGTAGCCGCGCTCGCGCGCCGCCGGCACCTCGGCCATCAGCTCGCGGATGCCGGTGAACAGTCCGGTGTAGGTCGCCGGGTTGCTGCGCGGCGTGCGCCCGATCGGGCTCTGGTCGACGTTGATGACCTTGTCGAAATGCTCCAGGCCCTCGATGGCCTCGTGCGGCTCGGGCTCGTCATGCGAGCGGTACAGATGGCGCGCCACCGCCGCGTACAGCGTGTCGTTGACCAGGGTCGACTTGCCCGATCCGCTGACGCCGGTCACGCAGGTCAGCAGGCCGACCGGGAAGTCCACCGTCACCTCCCGCAGGCTGTGGCCGCTGGCCTTGACCACCCGCAGCGTCTGCAGCCCGCTGGCGCTGGGGGCCGGCTGGGCGCGCGGAGTCCAGGCCTGTGCCTTGGCGCCTTTCCTGGTCGCGGCGGGCGCCGCCGGGGCTTTTTCCGGCAGCCAGGGCGTGCGCTGTTTCGGCAGCGCGATCCGGCGCGCGCCGGTCAGGTACTGGCCGGTCAGCGAGTCCGGGTTCGCCATCACCTCGGCGCAAGTCCCCTGCGCCACGACATGGCCGCCATGCACGCCCGCGCCCGGTCCCATGTCGATCACATGTTCGGCGGCGCGGATCATGTCCTCGTCGTGCTCGACCACCAGCACGCTATTGCCGAGGTCGCGCAGGTGTTTCAGGGTCTCGATCAGGCGGTCGTTGTCGCGCTGGTGCAGGCCGATGCTGGGCTCGTCGAGCACATACATCACGCCGGTCAGCCCGGAGCCGATCTGCGACGCCAGCCGGATGCGCTGCGCCTCGCCGCCCGACAGGGTCTCGGCGCTGCGGTCCAGGCTCAGGTAGTTGAGACCGACATCGTTGAGGAACTTGAGCCGCGCGGCGATCTCGCGCACCACCTTGCCGGCGATCTCGGCCTTGGCGCCGCGCAGTTGCAGGGCCTTGAAATAGTCCAGCGCCTCGCCCAGCGTCGCGTGGCCGATCCGGTGGATCGAGCGCCGCTGATCGCCCTCGCCGAGCAGCACGTGGCGCGCCTCCTTGCGCAGGCGCGCGCCCTCGCAGTCCGGGCAGGTCTGGGTCGCGCGGTAGCGCGCCAGCTCCTCGCGCACGGTCGAGCTGTCGGTCTCGCGCCAGCGGCGCTCGAAGTTGCGCAGTATGCCCTCGAACGGATGGCGCTTGACGACCTTGCGGCCGCCGTCGAGCGCGTACTGAAAGGCGATTTCCTCCGTGCCCGAGCCATACAGCAGCACCTGCTGCACCGGTTCCGGCAGGTTCTCCCAGGGCGATTCGGCATCGAAGCCGTAGTGAGCGGCCAGGCTCTCGATCAGCGCGAAATACTGGCCGTTGCGCCGGTCCCAGCCCTTGATCGCGCCGCTGGCCAGGCTTAGCGAGGGGAAGGCGACCACCCGCGCCGGATCGAACCGCTCGGTCTGACCCAGGCCGTCGCAGGACGGGCAGGCGCCGACCGGCGAGTTGAACGAGAACAGCCGGGGCTCCATGTCGCCGAGCGCGTAGCTGCACAGCGGGCAGGCGAAGCGGGCGCTGAACAGGTGCTCGACGCCGCTGTCCGTCTCGAGCGCGATCGCCTTGCCGTTGCTCAGCCGCAGCGCGGCCTCGAAGCTCTCGGCCAGGCGCTGCTGGGCCTCGGCGCGCACCTTGAGCCGGTCGATCACGACATCGAGGTCGTGTTTCTCGTTGCGCGCCAGCGCCGGCATGGCCTCGGCATCGAGCACCTGGCCGTCGAGCCTGAAGCGCACATAGCCCTGCGCCTGCAGCCCGGCCAGGGTATCGGCG
Source organism: Pseudomonadota bacterium (assembly GCA_039804875.1). Classification (GTDB taxonomy): domain Bacteria; phylum Pseudomonadota; class Gammaproteobacteria; order Burkholderiales; family Burkholderiaceae_C; genus Malikia. The sequence goes on from JBDLVJ010000032.1 coordinate 1,793, forward strand.
AATTCGCCCTTGCGTCCGCGCGCGAGCGGCGCCAGCACCATCAGCTTGCTGTCCTCGGGCAGGGCGAGCACATGATCGACCATCTGGCTGACGGTCTGCGCCTGCAGCGCCAGTCCGTGCTCGGGGCAGTGCGGGGTGCCGGCGCGCGCGAACAGCAGCCGCAGGTAGTCGTGGATCTCGGTCACGGTGCCGACGGTCGAGCGCGGGTTGTGGCTGGTCGCCTTCTGCTCGATGCTGATCGCCGGACTCAGGCCCTCTATCAGATCGACATCGGGCTTGTCCATCAGCTGCAGGAACTGGCGCGCGTAGGCCGACAGGCTCTCGACATAGCGGCGCTGACCCTCGGCGTAGAGGGTGTCGAAGGCCAGGCTCGACTTGCCCGAGCCCGACAGGCCCGTGATCACCACCAATGCGTGCTTGGGGATGTCGAGGTCGATGTTCTTGAGGTTGTGGGTGCGCGCGCCGCGCACGCTCAGCACGGGCCGGCGCCAGGCATCGCGCAGGTAGGCGCCGGATGGGTCGATCGGGGTGGGGGCGGGAAAGGCGTTCATGCGGCTCGCTGCTGCGGTGCGCCTCGGTGGCCGATGGCATGCGAGGCTGGGCTGTGGCACCTTGACCACCGGGGTCATGTGACTGTCTGACGGAATTATCACCCGTCCGGCGTGAACCGCGACGCGCCCGCCGGCCCGGATCGCGGCCCTGGAGTCGCGATCCGGCTCAGGCCGACCCGGACCGCGACGGCACGGTGAACACGCTGACCACCTGGGTCAAGGTCTCGGCCTGCTGGTGCAGCGCGTCCGCCGCCGTCGCCGCCTGTTCGACCAGGGCGGCATTCTGCTGCGTCACGGATTCCATCTGCTCGATCGCCACGTTCACCTGCTCGATGCCGGCGCTCTGCTCGTTGCTGGCGGCCGTGATCTCTCCCATGATGTCGGTCACGCGGGCGATGCTGGAGACAATCTGCCCCATCGTCTGGCCGGCCTGTTCGACCAGATGGCTGCCCATTTCCACCTTCTGCACCGAATCCCCGATCAGCGTCTTGATTTCCTTGGCCGCGTTCGCGCTGCGCTGGGCCAGGCTGCGGACCTCGGTCGCCACCACTGCGAAGCCGCGACCCTGTTCGCCCGCGCGCGCCGCCTCGACCGCCGCGTTCAACGCCAGCAGGTTGGTCTGGAAGGCGATGCCATCGATCACGCCGATGATGTCGGCGATCTTTTTCGAGGAGCCGTTGATCGAACGCATCGTGTCGACGACCTGCGCCACCACTTGACCGCCCTGGCTCGCGACACTGGATGCCGATTGGGCCAGCTGGTTGGCCTGACGCGCATTGTCGGCGTTGTGCCTGACGGTCCCGGTCAGCGCTTGCATCGACGAGGAGGTCTCCACGAGCGAGCCGGCCTGCTGCTCCGTGCGCGAGCACAACTCGGCGTTGCCCGCCGCGATCTGGCTGGACGCGGTGGCTATGGTGTCGGTGCCGATGCGCACCTGTTGCACCGTGTTGAGCAGGCTGGCGTTCATGTCCCGCAGTGCCTGCATCAATTGGCCGGTTTCATCGCTCGATTCGACCTCGATCACCATCGTCAGGTCCCCTCCGGCGACGTGACGCGCCACCTGCACCGCCTTGTCCAGCGGTCGCGTGATGCTGACCGTCATGCCCCAGGCCAGTACGCTGCCCAGCAGGACCGCCAGGACGGCGCAGCCATACAGGAAATAGCTCAGATGCCGGCTGGAGACCTCGGCCTGCTCGTGCATCTCGCGCTCGGCCGTCTGATGGATCTTGACCAGCTGGTTGATTTCGGCCAGCAGATTCTGGTAGACGGGATCGATGCGGTTCGCGATGATATGGGCGACGCCCTCGCTGTTGAAGGCCAGTGCCTGTCCGATGGCTTCATTGGCGGGAGCTTCCAGCTCCTTCTCAAGTGCCATGATGCGCTGGAATAGCGCCTGCTCCGCTGGTGTCGTGTCCATGGCCATCAGCGCTTCCAGCGCCTTGACGAACAGTTGATGGTGTTCCTTGAAACGCGCATCCTCCTGGTTCATCGCGCCGACCTCGGTGTGCAGGCCGATGGTGCGAATGGCGACCACGCTTTGCAACTGCTCTCCCTTCATCGCGCTGGTCAGCTGGACCTTGGCGCTGGCCGCCGCCAGTCCGCTCAGCAGGCGCTTCCTGCTGGAGTCATTGACGGCGTTGACGGCGATCACCATGAGAACGAGCAGCGCCAGGATGATGCCAAAGCCGATTCTCAGGCGCGTACCAATGCGCAGATCATTTATCTTCATGAATTTTCTCCAGAGAACTTCTTGGGACGTGACGAGTGCGGCGCGGCCCCGGATCCGACAATCGTCGCCAAGGGCAGGCAGCAGTACGCGCTTTTCTCTGGATGAATCCCGTGATCCGTCTGAACAGAAAGCCTATCGGCTGTTTCACCCTTGTCCGATGCTGGAGTTACGCGCCATCAACGACCGCGACAGGTTTACTTGTAGCTTCCAACGCCAAGCAGGATGTCATCGACTTTCTCGACATAAGTTAGTCCGTGAAAGTTCTCCAAGCCATGTGTCAAAACTGGTTGCCCATGCGGTCTAATCTTGTCCTCTGCGGCATGTGCTGCGCCATGAAGACGAGGGATGCGGATGGGCAAGCG
>JBDLVJ010000033.1:0-3220 GCA_039804875.1 Pseudomonadota bacterium
GGCCTGGGACAGTCGCTGATGCGGCTCATGGTTGTCGGGCTGGAGCCGATAGTCGCGCTCCATGACCTGGCACAACTCGGCCAGCGTGCGGTAGGCGCCAAAGGGTTCGTGCATCCGGTGCCGGCGCGGATGGATCTTGTTGATCGCCAGATGCAGGTGCAGGTTGTCGGTATCGAGATGCAGGGCGCTGACCCGCTGGTGCTCGCCAAAGCCCAGGCCGGCACAGATTCGCTGCTCGATCGCCCCCAGGGTCGCGGCGTCGGGCTGCTCGCCAGCACGGAACGAGACGATCAGGTGGTAGGTCTTGTCACCACTAGCCCGGGTGTTGAGCTGCTGGGTCGCCAGCACTTCCTCGATTGCTGCCTTCAAGGTTAGGGCCGCGCAGTTGGTGAAGCGGACCTGGCCGAGCCGGTGATCCTTGCTCTGCGTGTCGGTGATGTAGCTCGCGAGGTCGGCGAAATCGCTGCGGCCGAGGGAGCGCATCGAGACATGCTTGACGATCATCGCCCGCCTCCACCGGTAGGCTTGCCCCGCCGCGACCTCACTGGACGGCCCTCGGACGGACGATCGAGCGCATGACCTGGGCCATTTCATCCTGCGTGGCCTCGATCCGGGCCAGCAGCCGCAGGAGGGTGGAGCGCTCGAATTCGGCGGTGCGGGCGTCATCGCTGAGCCAGAGCTTGAGCAATCCGCCCAGGCGGCCCAGGTCGCCGTTGATGCGTGCCAGATCCTGCACGCGCTCGAAGTCGGCGATGGCCCGCAGTCGATGGCCCTGCCCTGCCTCGCGCAGGTAGCAAGCCACGCTCATGCCGGCTGACCTGGCCTTGGCCTCGATCGCTGCGCGCTCGTCCGGCAGGCAGTAGACCTTGATCGGGGGACTGCCCTTACGCGTCACCCGCTTGTCCTCGTCCATCGATCGCCCTCCCTCTCCCACCTTGTCCCGGCGGCAGCCGGGGGCCTCGCAGAGCAGGATGCCCGTTGAGCGCCCCTGGGCGCGAATAAGGGGGAGTGAAGTGGGATCAGCGCGTAGCGGTGGGCCCACTTCACCTATCCTGCCCTCTGCCTTTCGGCAACATTTACGCCAGGGGAATGCCTAAAAATCCCATGAAATATATCGAATATTTCACAAAAATACAGGAGTGACATATGGCAGCGGTAGTGTGCGAATCAGAGGCGCGCTCTCTGCGGTCCAGCAGCGTTTGAACAGCGATGCCTTGTCAGACTGAAGCGATTTCACATTGTTTATAAAGCGATCAAGATTGGCGGCGACCCGGTCACACGGGTTTAGGTACGCACGAAACTTCCATCTGCCTGCGCTTCACAGGCCGCGACTCCCGGAGTTCCAACTCCCAATTTGGTTATCGTATTTTTCACAAAAGACATAAAATGTTGCCCGACAGCGGCAGCGCTGCGCTGGAATGCCGTCGAGTGGCTGGCCAGCCAAGCTACTGAGGTGACGGTGACGGCACTCGGATGCGGTTTGGCCACACTGCCGCCAGCCAGGCAGCCGACACTGCCAGCGGGTCGGCGCATGGGCGCCCCGGCTACATGAAGGGAGTGAGGATGACGAAGTGCTACACCGAGGAGCTCTCGGACTGGATGCGGCAACAGCAGCAGCCTGCATCGCGCACGCGTACAGGCCTGGCCGACTTCCTGGCCGTGCGTCAAGATGTACGAGCGGCGATCGAAGCCGGCTACCCTCTCAAGCTGATCTGGCAACACCTGCACAGCACCAACAGGATCCACTATCGCTACGAGACCTTCCTGCGCCATGTACACCAGCACATCGATCCCGCACCTGCTGCAACCACAGGGGCCAGCAAGGCGGCGTCGAAGTCGAGCGCGGCGAAACCGGCGCTCTCTGCTGGAGACGGCAGAAGATCCTCGGCGGGAAATGGGATACGGGGCTTTTCCTTCAACGCCACGCCAAAGCAAGAGGATCTGATCTGATGGCCAAGATACATCTGGTATTGCAGGGCAAGGGCGGTGTGGGCAAGTCGATGATCGCCGCGACCATGGCCCAGTACAAGGCGCACCAGGGCCAGCCGGCCTTGTGCATCGACAACGATCCGGTCAACGGCACCTTCGAGGGTTACCAGGCCTTGAAGGTGCACCGGATCAACCTGCTCGACGGCGACGAGATCAACACCCGGCTGTTCGACGATCTAATCGAGCGCATCGCCACGGCGCAGACCGACGTGATCGTCGACAACGGCGCGAGCGCCTTCGTGCCGCTGTCGCACTACCTGATCAGCAACCAAGTGCCGGCCCTGCTGCAGGAGATGGGGCATGAGTTGATCGTGCACACCGTCGTCACCGGCGGCCAGGCGCTGCTGGACACGATCAGCGGCTTCGCCCAGCTGCTGAGCCAGTTTCCTTCCGAGTGCCGGTTCGTGGTCTGGCTCAACCCTTACTGGGGCGCGATCGAGCACGAGGGCAAGGGCTTCGAGCAACTGAAGGCCTACACGACCCATAGGGCGCGCGTGTCCGCCATCATCCAGATCCCTGCACTGAAGGCCGATACCTTCGGGCGCGACCTCGAGGAGCTGCTGCGGGCCCGGCTGACTTTCGACGAGGCACTGGCCAGTGACCGGCTCTCGATCATGACGCGGCAGCGGCTCAGGATCGTGCAAGGCCAGCTCTTCGCCCAGCTGGAGAATTCGACGGTGCTCTGATGCCGGCCGACAAGCTCGAGGAGACCATCCGGGAGATCGCCGCCAGGCACGGCATCGCGGTCGGCCGTGATGATCCGATCCTGGTCCTGCACACGCTCAACGAGAGGCTGCTGCAAGACAGCGCCGCTGCCCAGCAGGATCTGCTCGAGCGCTTCCAGCAGGAGCTCGAGAACCTGCGTCACCGCTGGGTCGTGGACGCCAGACTGCAGGCCGACAAAACACTGCAAAGTGCCATGGCCACCAGTCTCGATGCCATGCAAGCGATGCAGCAGGACGTGGCAGCCGCCGCTGGCCAAGGCATCAGACTTGAGATCGAAGCGCTGATGTCAAGACTGGAAGCATCGGGGCGCGAGTCGCGGCGGGTGGCGCTCATGAATCTGGTCGCCTCTTGCGTGACCGTGCTGGCTGCGGGACTGGTGCTGTGGAGTGCCAGATAACGGACTAGAGGGTGACTTCGATCAGGCAGCTGCCGACCACGACGTAGAGGCCGCCCTTGTAGTGGCGCAGGCGCGTGCCGGGCTTGAATTGGCCAGCACCAGGAGCAT
>JBDLVJ010000034.1:0-7167 GCA_039804875.1 Pseudomonadota bacterium
ACACCGCAACGCCGACGGCGGACAAGGGCCTCTTGAGGATGGTGGCGGGGATCAGGTGCCCCTCGTTGGCGAACACGGTGTAGGAGCGCGCCATCTGGAACAGGCTGGCCGACAGGCCGTAGCCATAGGACATGGTGGCCTGCTCGATCGGCCGCCAGGTCTTGTAGGGCCGGACCCGACCGCCGACCACGCCGGGGAACTCGAGCTTGGGCTTCTGGCCGAAACCGGCCGCCGTGAAGGTTTCCCACATCTCGCGCGGCTGCATCTGCATCGCGAGCTTGGTGGTGCCGACGTTGGATGACTTCTGGATCACGCCCTCGACCGTCAGGCTGCCGTAGTTGTGGGTGTCCGAGATGGTCGAGCCGGTGATCGTGATGCGCCCGGGCGCGGTCTCGACGATGGTCTCGGGCTTGACGCGGCCCGTCTCCAGCGCCAGCCCGATCGTGAACGGCTTCATGGTCGAGCCCGGCTCGAAGGTATCGGTCAGCGCGCGGTTGCGCAGCTGCTCGCCGGTCAGGTTCTGGCGCTGGTTCGGGTTGTAGCTCGGGTAGTTGGCCAGCGCCAGCAGCTCGCCGGAACGGGCGTCGAGCACCACCACGCTGCCGGCATGGGCCTTGTGCGCGATCACCTGGTCGCGCAGCTTCTGGTAGGCGAAGTACTGGATCTTGCTGTCGATCGAGAGCTGAAGGTCCTGGCCGTCCACCGGCGGAATCGCCTCGCGCGTGTCCTCGACCACCCGGCCCAGGCGGTCCTTGATGACGCGGCGCGAACCCGCCTTGCCCGACAGGGCCTGGTTGAAGGCGAGCTCGATGCCCTCCTGCCCGACATCCTCGACATTGGTGAAACCGACCACATGCGCGGCCGCCTCGCCATCGGGGTAATGGCGCTTGTATTCCTCGCGCAGATGCAGGCCCTTGATGCCGAGCGCCTTGACCTTGAGCGCCACCGGCTCGTCGACCTGGCGCTGGATCCAGACGAAGTTCTTGCCACCCTTGCCGATGCGGCGCTTGAACTCCGCCAGCGGGAGCTCAAGCAGCTCGGCGGCCTGCGCGAGCTTGGGGTCATCGAGCTCGATGTCGGACGGCTCGGCCCAGATGCTTTGCGCCACCACGCTGGTGGCCAGGATCACGCCATTGCGATCGAGCACCCGGCCCCGGCTGGCCGGCAACTCGAGCGTGCGCGCATAGCGCACCTCGCCCTGGCGCAGGAAGAAATCATTGCCCAGGACCTGCACATAGGCGGCCCGCCCGGCCATGACGACAAAGCCGAGCGCCATCAGGCCGACGATGGCCTTGCTGCGGCCCGGCGGCGTCTTGCTGGCCAGCAGCGGGCTGCTGCTGTAGGCGATGCTGCGACGACTCACGGCTGCCCCTTGAGCGGTGCCAGCGCGGCGGACTGCACATACTCGGTCACGGCGGGGTTGGTCGGGCGCATGCGCAGCTGACCGGCGGCGAGCTCCTGGATCCGGACCGGAGCGGCCAGGGTACGCTTTTGCGCCAGCAGCTGGTCGTAGTCCGCCTCCAGCCGCAAGGCCTGCGACTGCGCCTTGCTCAGGGCCATGTAGACCCGGCGCGACTCATAGCGCACGTTCACCAAGCAAAAGGCGCTGACCAGCAGCGCCAGCAGCAGGACCAAGTTGAGGCGGATCACGGCGCCTCCGCGTCGGTGCGCTCGGCCACCCGCATCACGGCGCTGCGCGCGCGCGCATTGGCGGCGACCTCGCGCGCGCCAGGCATGATCCGTCCGATGCCGCGCAGCGCCATCGGCTTCGGGGCAGCGAAGGGGGCGCGGCGGTCATAGACCTCCTTCGAGTGCTGGGCGATGAACTGCTTGACGATGCGGTCCTCGAGCGAATGGAAACTGATCACGACCAGCCGTCCGCCCGGACGCAGCACGCGCAGGCTCGCGCTCAGGGCCTGCTGCAGTTCCTCAAGCTCGGCATTGATGAAAATCCGAAGAGCCTGAAATGTGCGCGTTGCAGGGTCCTTGCCCGGCTCGCGGGTTTTGACCGCGCCAGCCACGACTTCGGCCAGCTCGGCGGTGGTTCGAAGCGGGCCCCGTTCCTGTCGGCGACGATCAATCGCCTTTGCAATCTGTTGAGCAAACCGTTCTTCGCCGTAGTCACGTATCACCTCCGCCATCTGGGGAATTTCGGCCTCGGCCAGCCAGTCAGCCACGCTCTCGCCCCGGCTGGGGTCCATGCGCATGTCCAGCGGCCCGTCGTGCCGGAAGGAAAAACCCCGTGCAGGGTCGTCGATCTGGGGCGAGCTGACCCCGAGATCCATCAGGATGCCGTCGGCACAGGCCGCCGGCAGCTCCGCCATGGACTTGAAGCCCTCATGGCGGATCGAGAAGCGCGGATCGACCAGCGCCAGCGCATCGGCCACGGCCACCGCCTGCGGGTCCTTGTCGAAACCGGTCAGGCGGCCCTCGGCCCCGAGCCGCGACAGGATCAGGCGCGAGTGACCCCCGCGACCGAAGGTCGCGTCGATGTAATGTCCATCCGGTCGAACCGCGAGCGAGTCGACCGCCTCGTCCAACAGGACGGTGCAATGAGAGAGAGGAGTGTGCACTGCCGTGCCTTCAGAAAGAGAAATCCTGGAAGACGTCGGGCATCTCGCCCTTCATCGCCTCGGCTTCCTGGGCCGCATGGGTTTGCGCGTCCCAGAGTTCAAAATGGTTGCCCATGCCAAGCAGCACGGCCGTCTTGCTGATCCCGGCGGCGCGGCGCAGCTCGGGTGCCACGAGCACGCGCCCGGAGGCATCGAGCTCGCAGTCCATCGCGTTGCCCAGGAAGATCCGCTTCCACCACTGAGCCGACATCGGCAGCTCGGCAAGGCGGACGCGAAAAATCTCCCATTCGGGACGCGCGAAAATCATGAGGCAACCGTGCGGGTGCCTGGTGATCGTGAGCTGGCCAGCAGCGCTCGCATTCAGCATGTCACGATGCCGCGTCGGCACGGAAAGCCGGCCCTTGGCATCGAGGCGGATCGAGGACGCTCCCTGAAACACGGCATCTGGCCTTTGAAAACACTTTTCACCACTTTATTGCACTTTTTCCCACTGTAGCATCAAAACAGCGAATCAAACGAGTAAATGTTTGTTTTTTTAAAATGAAATCAAAGACTTAGGCTCACGGACCCGATGCGGGACCGGGAAAAACCTAGGCCACATAAGTACTTAGCCGCCTGACTGCAGATACGGCCTCAAGTCGGGCCGACGCGACGGGTCAAGCCCTTCAGCGGCAACCGGCCTGCTCGCGTTGCAGGCGCAGGGCCTGCTGTTTGTGGCGGATGAACTCCTGCCGGCGCGCCGTGAGCGACTGGCGGCTGAAGGCTTGCTGGCGCTCGAACTCGGCCTGCCACCTGGCGCAGCGCGCCTGCAGGCGGACCTGCTCGCGCGCCCGGGCCCTGGCCTCGCGTTCGATGACGGCTGGCTCGCCGCGCCGCTCCGTGCCGACACCGACCACCTTGGCGCCGCGCCCGGTGCCCTGCTCGACCACCTTGAGCTGGCGCTCGAAACTCATGCCGGCCGGCACGCTCTCGATGCGCTCGATCAGGGCGCCATGCTGCTGGCAATGCAGGTCGGACCAGAACTGGCCGCCACCGTAGGCACGGCAGCGATAGACCTGGCCCGGTGGCCCGGCCTGGGCGGCGCCCTGGACGAGCAGGAGACCGCCGAGCAAGGCCCAGACGGCGCGGTAGCGCAAGACCATGACATCCTCCTTGTAGACAATTTTTATCATACAAGGGAAAAAGCGCGCCGTCACGCGCCCGCTGACAGCCGCGACGTCAGAGGATGTAGCGCGACAGATCCTCGTTCTGGCTCAGCGCGCCCAGGCGGGCATCGACATAGACCTGGTCGATGGTCACGGTCTGGCCCTCGAGCCTGGTCGCGTCGAAGCTGACCTCGTCGAGCAGATGCTCCATCACGGTCGCCAGGCGGCGCGCGCCGATGTTCTCGGTGCGCTCGTTGACCTCGTAGGCGATCGCCGCCAGCCGGGTGATGCCGTCCGGGGTGAAGGCCAGCTGCACCCCCTCGGTCGCCAGCAGCGCCTGGTACTGGCGCACCAGGCTGGCATGGGTCTGGGTCAGGATGGCCTCGAAGTCGGCCACCGTCAGCGACTGCAGCTCGACCCGGATCGGCAGCCGTCCCTGCAGCTCAGGCAGCAGGTCGCTGGGCTTGCTGAGGTGGAAGGCACCGCTGGCGATGAACAGGATATGGTCGGTCTTGATCGCGCCGTACTTGGTCGAGACCGTCGTGCCCTCGACCAGCGGCAGCAGGTCGCGCTGCACGCCCTGGCGCGAGACCTCGCCGGTGTTCTGGCCGTCGCTGCGGCTGGTGACCTTGTCGATCTCGTCGATGAAGACGATGCCGTTCTGCTCGGCGTTGTGCAGCGCCTGCTGCTTGACCTCGTCATCGTTGAGCAGCTTGGCGGCCTCCTCGTCGATCAGCAGCTTCCTGGCCTCGCCGATCTTGAGCTTGCGCGCCTTCTTCTTGCCGGCGCCGAACTGGCTGAACATGCCGCGCAGCTGCTCGGCCATCTCCTCCATGCCGGCCGGGGTCATGACCTCGAGCTGCGGCGCGCTGGCCGCGAGGTCGAGCTCGATCTCCTTGTCGTCGAGCTCGCCCTGGCGCAGCTTCTTGCGAAAGACCTGGCGCGCGGCGCTGTCGGCAGGCCGGTCCTCGGCATTGAAGCCGAAGCCCTCGCCGCGCGGCGGCGGGATCAGCGCGTCGAGAATCCGCTCCTCGGCCGCGTCCTCGGCGCGCACGCGCACCTTGACCATCTCGGTCTCGCGCTGCTGCTTGATGGCGATATCGGCCAGGTCGCGGATGATCGAATCCACATCCTTGCCGACATAGCCGACCTCGGTGAACTTGGTCGCCTCGACCTTGATGAAGGGCGCGTTGGCCAGCTTGGCCAGGCGGCGCGCGATCTCGGTCTTGCCGACGCCGGTCGGGCCGATCATCAGGATGTTCTTGGGCGTGATCTCGGGCCGCAGCTTGGGTTCGACCTGCTGACGGCGCCAGCGGTTGCGCAGCGCGATCGCGACCGCGCGCTTGGCCGCCTGCTGGCCGATGATGTGCGCGTCGAGCTCGGAGACGATCTCCTGGGGAGTCATGGCGGAAGACATTACAGGACCTCGACCGTGTGGTTCATGTTGGTGTAGATGCAGAGCTCGCCCGCGATCGCGAGCGACTTGCGCACGATGGCCTCGGCGTCGAGCTCGGTGTGGTCGAGCAGCGCCTTGGCCGCCGACTGGGCATAGGCGCCGCCCGAACCGATCGCGACGATGCCGTGCTCGGGTTCGAGCACGTCGCCGTTGCCGGTGATGATCAGGCTGGCGCTCTTGTCGGCCACGGCCAGCATGGCCTCGAGCCGGCGCAGCACGCGGTCGGTGCGCCAGTCCTTGGTCAGCTCGATGGCCGCGCGCACCAGATGACCCTGGTGCTTCTCGAGCTTGGCCTCGAAGCGCTCGAACAGGGTGAAGGCGTCGGCGGTGGCGCCGGCGAAACCGGCCAGCACCTGGTCGCGGTAAAGCTTGCGCACCTTGCGCGCCGTGCCCTTGACGACGATGTGACCGAGCGTGACCTGGCCGTCGCCGCCAATGGCGACCTGGACGCCCTGCGGCGCCTGACGCCGCACGCAGACGATGGTCGTGCCGTAGAAGATCGAGGAGTCTTTGTGTTCCATGGCCATTATTCTCGCAGGCGCGCGCGCGGGTTGCGCCACAGGCCAGCGAGACCACGACGGGCCAGGGAACATCAGTCCCCGAACATCTTCTGCTTGAGCTCGCGCCGCTGCTGGGCCTCGAGCGACAGATTGGCGGTCGGACGCGCCAGCAGGCGACCGACACCGATCGGCTCGCCGGTCTCGGCGCAGTAGCCGTAGTCGCCGGAATCGATGCTGACGATCGACTGCTCGATCTTCTTGAGCAGCTTGCGCTCGCGGTCGCGGGTGCGCAGCTCGAGCGCGTGCTCTTCCTCGATCGTGGCGCGGTCGGCCGGATCGGGCACGACCGAGGTGTCCTCGCGCAGGTGCTCGGTGGTCTCGCCGGCGTTGGCCAGGATGCCGGCCTTGATGACCTGCAGCTTGCGGCGGAAATAAGCCAGCTGCACCTCGTTCATGTACTCGCCCTCGGGCATGGCGAGCATGTCGGCGTCGGTCAGCTGTTCCAACGGCTTGGTCTTCCAGTGATCGGCCAACTGGGGATCCTGGGCGGCGGTCTTGGGTGCGATGGTGGACATGATGGCTTCGATGGAGTGGGAATGGAAAACGGTGGCTGCGCCAGCGCCGCCGGCCGGCGCGGTGGCGCGGGAAGACGAGCTGTCGAGGTTCAAAACCGTTCTCCTTGATGCCCCTGCGGGCGGTCCTGGTGTTGGGCCGGAGCAGGCGTTACGCGACGCCGCCGGCCCTCACTCTTATCTTTCTGACTTGATAAACGCCTGGCGCGCGCTAAGGCCCGTGGCGGCGGCATTGTAACGGTGGCGCGGACACTTCAAGCCAGGCACTGCCCCAGACCCTGCAGCAGGATGTCGCGCGGCAGGTCGATGCCGATGAACACCATCTTGCTCTGGCGCAATTCATCCGGGCCCCACTCGGGGCCGAGGTCGCTGCCCATGAGCTGGTGCACGCCCTGGAAGATCACCTTGCGCTCGGTGCCGGTCATGTGCAGCACGCCCTTGTAGCGCAGCAGCTTGGGGCCGTAGACCTGCACGATCGCGCCCAGGAAATCCTCGAGCTTGGCCGGATCGAGCGGCCGGGTCTCGCGGTAGACGAAGCTCTTGACATCGTCGTCATGGCGATGGTGGTGGCCGTGACCGGGATGATCGCAGGCCTCGCCAGGCCCATGGTCGTGGCCCTCATGGCCGTGATCGTGATCGTGATCGTGATCGTGATCGTGATCGTGATCGTGATCGTGCTCATGCTCGCAATGGCCGTGCGCGTGGTCGCAGTGGTCGTGATCGTCGGGCTTGAGGAAATCCGGATCGAGGTCGAGCTTGGCGTTCAGGTTGAAGCCGCGCAGGTCGAGCACCTGGTTCAGCGCGACCTGGCCGAAATGCACGCTCTGGATCGGCGCGCGCGGGTTCATGTGCTTGATCCGGTGGATCAGCGCCTCGACCGCCGGGGCCTCGACCAGGTCGGTCTTGCTGATGAAGATCTGG
>JBDLVJ010000035.1:0-8074 GCA_039804875.1 Pseudomonadota bacterium
CTGCAGCGGATCGACACCGGTCTTGGATTCGGCCTGAGCGGACGGGGCCGCCTCCTGGACCGGCGGCTCGGCGGCCTTGGCGGGACGGGGCGGCGCGGCCCGAGCCTGTACCGCTTCGGGCTTGATCTTGAACGATTCGGCCACGTCCTGCAGGCTCAGGTTCATGTTCTCGAGCGTGGCCAGCGTCATCTTCTGCACCTCGAGCGCCTGTATCGTGGCGGCCAGCGCCTTGGCGTTCTGATCGAGCCAGAACTCCACCGCGCGCAGGTCATGGATGCGCTTCTCGATCTCCTCGACGCTGAAGGTGGGTGCGACCCAATGTCCGAGCGAGGGCATGACGCCCGCCGCCGACTGGCCCGGCGTCACCCCGGTGGCCTGGCGCGCGAGGCTTTGCAGGAAATCAAATCCGGGTATGTACTGGCCGAATGCGCTGAAGTCGGTCTTGTCCATCTGGGCTCCTGGGAATGGCGTGCGGCGCCGGAGTGACGCCGCTTGTCCGACAAGCATGCCACAAGCCGCAGGGCCGGATTCCTCCGAGGCTTGACCTCCGTCAACATCGGCGGCTGCGGCTTGGCGCAAGATCTGGGCAAGAGGGAAGGTTTGGCATGAGAATGTCGATTCGACCCGGACTTTGCAGGAGAAGACCCATATGAGCGCCCCCATTTCAGAGACCTTTTCTCAACAGCTGCGGCAGTTGCGCAGCGACGTGATCGAACAGATCCGTCACCAGCGCGGCGGCCAGATCGGTCGGGCCGAAGCCGCCGGCGACCGCCATGATGTCCAGAGCGGCGACTGGGCACAGTTCGATGGCGAACGCGACCTCGCGATGGCGCTGGACCAGCGCGAAACGGAAGAACTTGGCGCCATTGACGCGGCGCTCAAGCGCATCGCCAACGGCAGCTACGGCCACTGCTCGGATTGCGAGATCGAGATCCCGGCGGCCCGACTGCACGCCAGTCCGACCACGCTACGCTGCCTGGCCTGCCAGGAGCGCGCCGAGCGCGCCAGCGGCGCAAGCCACCCCACCCTCTGAAACCGGATATTTTTCCAGGAGCTGCCCGCATGACCACTTTCCACGCCGTCGTCTGGCTCGACCACAGCGAAGCCCATGTGCTGATGTTCGACCGCGAGCATGCCGAATCGCAGCGCATCAAGTCGCGCAGCCACCACACGCCCAAGCACGGCCATGTCACTGGCGACAAGGACTTCTTCGCGGCCATCGCCAAGGCACTGGCGGGCGTGCACGAGGTGCTGGTGACCGGACCGGCCAAGGCCAAGATCGAGTTCCAGGACTACTGCAAGCAGCACGAGGCAGCCATCGCCGAGACCATCGTCGATGTGGTCAACACCGATCACCCGAGCGACAAGCAGCTGGTCGCGATGGCGCGCCAGTATTTCGTCAAGCATGACGCCATGGGCGCCGATCCGACCCAGCTCTGACGACCTCCGCCCCGCCTGGGCGCCGGCCTACGGCCGAGCGAGCTCAGGCCGACGCCGCCAGGGTCTGGGTGATGGCACCGAACAGGCTCTGGCCCTCCGGGCTCCGGATCTCGATGCGCACCTGATCGCCCTCCTCCAGCGCCGGAGACTGCCAGGCGACGCGGCCGAGCACCGTGCCGGCACCCAAGCGGCGCTGGCGGCACAGCAGCGACAGCCACTGGCCGAAATGGAGGGCGGAGCCTTCGGGCTCGGCGTGTCCGGGCGGCTGCCCGTTGCGCGCGAGCTGCACGGGCAGCTCGAGACGGCCGCGCCGCCAACCGCTGCCGAGCTCGTCGAGCGTGACGGCGACCGGGCTGAAGGCGGTGGCTGGCCAGACCGATGCCTCGCCCTCGGACGCCGCACCGGATGCCGGCGCGCGTCCACGCCAGTCATTGATCAGCATCAGCAGCCGGATCGCGTCAAGCGCCTGTTCGGGACTCGCGCGCGCCGGCAGGTCGCCGCTGACGACGGCCAGACCGGCGCCCCATTCGGCGTCCAGCGCCGGATCATGCCAGGGCATGTCGTCGCAGGGACCGAGGAAGGCATCACCCGATCCCTGACGCAGCGCCGCCGCGCCCACCGCCGCAAGCGGAGCGGGATCGACCGCGACCCATTGAAACGCGCGCGGCAGCGGCGCCATGCAGCGCGCGGGCTCGAAGCCGAAGGCATGACGGGCTCGGCCCTGGTTCAGGGCCACATAGAGATCCTGCAACTGGGGCGCGATGAAGTTCCAGTCATCGAGCGCCTGCTGCAGCGTGTGGGCCACGCCCGTGGCGTAGTGGGCGCTGCCGAGGTCGCGCGACACGACAAGCAGCTGCCCATCGCGCGAACCGTCCTTGTAGGTGGCCAGTTTCATCGGCGGGGCGTCAGTCCTCGAGCAGGCTGCGCAGCATCCAGGCCGACTGCTCGTGCAGGCTCAGGCGCTGCGTCAGCAAGTCGGCGCTGGGCTGGTCAGCGGCCTTGTCCACCAGCGCGAACAGGCCGCGCGCGGTGCGCGCCACCGCCTCGTGTCCCTCGGCCAGCAGGCGGACCATCTCGAGCGCCTTGTGCGGGCGGGCTTCGACGTCGGGCAGCGAGCTCAGCCGGCCGAATTCGGCATAGGAGCCCGGCGCCGCATGGCCCAGCGCGCGGATGCGCTCGGCGATCGGGTCGACCGCATTCCAGAGCTCGGTGTACTGCTGCATGAACATCGCGTGCAGGCTGTTGAACATCGGCCCGGTCACGTTCCAGTGAAAGTTGTGCGTGGTCAGGTAGAGCGTGAAGGTATCCGCCAGCAGGTGACTCAGGCCTTGCGCGATCGCCGCGCGATCATGCTCGCCGATCCCGATGTCCATCTTGCGGATTTCTGTCTTCTTCTTCGCCATATCAGCCTCCAATCTCGGAATTCACGGCAGCCGCCGCATGGGGTCATCTTAATACCGGGCGAATCGCGCCAGGATTTCATCTTTTCTCCGGAACGATTGAAAAAATCAATCAATGGGCCGGCGCAACAGGATGGACCCCGCTCACACGATGCCTTACTTTCACGCAGGGGAGAGAAAATCAAATGAACAACGACATGATCCACCCGGCTGGAGTGGAGGAGCCGGTTTCGAGTCACGAGGGCGCGCGAACCACTTTCGAGCGGCTGCTGGCGCAGGCCGATGTCAGGCTGGACGGCCAGCGGCCCTGGGATCTGCAGATCCATCACGGCGGCACCTTCGACCGCGTGCTGGGTCACGGCAGCCTGGGGCTGGGCGAAAGCTACATGGAGGGCTGGTGGGATTGCGAGCGGCTCGACGAGTTCATCTGCCGCGCGCTGCGCGCCGGCCTCGACCGGCAGCTACACAACCCGGCCCTGCTGCTGCTCGCGCTCAAGTCCCGGCTGATGAACCTGCAGACCCCCACGCGGGCCTGGCAGGTGGGTCAGCGGCATTACGACACCGGCAACGAGCTGTTCGAGGCCATGCTCGATCCGACCATGTCCTACAGCTGCGGCTACTGGGCCCAGCACGAGACGCTGGAGCAGGCGCAGCGCGCCAAGCTGGACCTGATCTGCCGCAAGCTGCAGCTGCGCCCCGGCATGAAGCTGCTCGACATCGGCTGCGGCTGGGGCGGTCTGATGCGCCACGCCAGCGAACGCTACAGCGTGAGCTGCGTCGGACTGACTATCTCGCGCGAGCAGGCCGAATGGGCACGCCAGCGGCTGCAGGGCCTGCCGGCCCGGGTCGAGCTGATCGACTACCGCGAATTCAATCCCGATGGCTCGCAGCGCTTCGATCGCCTGGTCTCGGTCGGCATGTTCGAGCATGTGGGACCGAAGAACTACCGGGCCTATTTCGATTTCGCCCGACGCAGCCTGCGCGACAACGGCCTGTTCCTGCTGCACACCATCGGCAAGAACCGCCCCGGCAGCGCGAACGATCCCTGGATCGAAAAATACATCTTCCCCAACGGCATGTTGCCGACGGCGAGCGAGCTGACCCGGGCCGCCGAGCGCGAGTTCGTGCTCGAGGACCTGCACAACTTCGGCGCCGACTACGACCGCACCCTGATGGCCTGGCTGGCGCGCTTCGACGCCGCCTGGCCCGGACTGCAGGAGCGCTACCCGGAGCGCTTCCGTCGCATGTGGCGTTACTACCTGATGACCTGCGCAGGCGCCTTCCGCGCGCGCGACAACCAGCTCTGGCAACTCGTGCTGTCGCCGCGCGGCATGACGGGTGGCTATCGCCGCCCGCTGCTCTGACCGCCGCGACCCGGCCCGACGGCGGGCCGCCCCGGACGGCCCGCGTGCGATGCGCGACAATCGCGGCACCATGAATCCAACTTACGTCTTGACCCTGTCCTGCCAGGACAAGCCCGGCATCGTGCATGCCGTATCGGGCTTCCTGCTGGAGCATGGCGGCAATATCGAGGAAGCCGCCCAGTACAACGACCATGACACCGGACTGTTCTTCATGCGGGTGCAGTTCGTCTGCCTGCGCCTGAGCGAGCAGGAGCTGCGCGACGAAGTCGGGCGGTTCGTGCAGACGCACGAGATGGACTGGAGCCTGCATGCGCTGGACTCCCGCCTGCCGACCGTGATCATGGTGAGCCAGCAGGGCCACTGCCTGAACGACCTGCTGTTCCGCTGGAAGAGCGGTCTGCTGCCGATCGACATCCGGGCCATCATCAGCAACCACCGCGATTTCTACCAGCTCGCCGCGAGCTACAACATTCCCTTCCACCACCTGCCGGTCACGGCCGCGACCAAGGCCCAGGTCGAGGCGCGCCAGCTCGAGATCATCGAGCAGGAACAGGCCGACCTCGTGGTGCTGGCGCGTTACATGCAGGTGCTCTCGAACGAGATGTGCGGCAGGCTGGCCGGCAAGGCGATCAATATCCACCACAGCTTCCTGCCCAGCTTCAAGGGCGCCAAGCCCTACTACCAGGCACACCGGCGTGGCGTCAAGCTGATCGGCGCCACCGCCCACTATGTGACCGCCGACCTCGACGAGGGCCCGATCATCGAACAGGACGTGGCGCGGGTCGACCACGCGATGACGGTGGACGACCTGACCAGTCTCGGCCGCGACACCGAGAGCCAGGTGCTCGCGCGCGCCGTCAAGTGGCACAGCGAGCACCGGGTGCGGCTCAACGGCCACCGCACCGTGGTGTTCCGCTGAGACCGGATGCCGGCTGACTCAGTCGATCGCGAGTCGATGACCGCCGCTGCCGCCCTGGCGCTTGGGCAACGTCAGGCTCAGCACGCCCTGCTCGAACCTGGCCTTGGCCTGGCTGTTGTCGATGTCAGCGGGTAGCTGGAAGCTGCGCGCGACCGAGCCGAAGTAGCGCTCGCTGCGCAGGAGTTTCTCGTCGGCGGTCTGGCTGTCTTGCTGCCTGACCTCGGCGCGCAGGGTCACGACATTGCCCTCGACCGTGACCTGGATGTCCTCCTTCGCGACCCCGGGCAGCTCGGCCTGCACCGTGTAGGCGCCGTCCGACTCCTTGACATCGACCTTGACCGACTGCGGCAGCGGGTCACCGTGCAGGGGCCGGATGAGGAAACCGGGCGACATCAGGTCCTTGAACAGATCGTCGAACCGGTTGCCGCGCGTCATGAGGCTGTTCATGCTTTTCACTCCTTGAATCTGGATGGCTGGGTCTGTGCCAGCGTCGATGACCCGACGGGTCATGCCCTGCTGCGACAGTGACAATAATGCTTCCATAATCGAATGGCAAGCGGGATGAAGGCGCGGACTCAGCCCGGTGCGTGAGGGGGGCGACCGCCAAAGATCGCGCGCCCCACGCGCACCAGGGTGCTGCCACTGGCGACGGCGGCCTCGAGGTCCTCGCTCATGCCCATCGAGAGGGTGTCGAGCGCCACCCCCTGCGCCTGAAGCGCTTCGAACAACGCGCGCGCGCGGCCGAACACCGCGCAGGCACTGGCGAAATCGGGCGCGGGCTCGGGAATGCACATCAGGCCGCGCAGGCGCAGGCGCGGCAGGGCGGCGACCGCCCGCGCCAGCCCGAGCGCCGCCTCGGGCGGGATGCCGGCCTTGTTCGACCCGCCATCGATGTTGACCTGAATGCAGACCTGCAAGGGTGGCAAGCCCGACGGTCGCTGCTCGCTCAGGCGCTGCGCGACCTTGAGCCGATCGACCGTGTGGACCCAGTCGAAATGCTCGGCCACCGGGCGGGTCTTGTTGCTCTGCAGCGGCCCGATGCAATGCCACTCGATGCCGGTCAGGCCGGCGGCGCGCAGCCACCGCACTTTCTCGACCCCCTCCTGCACATAGTTTTCGCCGAAGGCGCGCTGGCCGGCCAGCCAGGCCTGGCGCACCGCCTCGGCATCAAAGGTCTTGGAGACCGCCAGCAGGCGCACCGAGCCATCGGGCCGGCCGGCGCGATCGCAAGCCCGCTCGATGCGGGCTTGCAGGGCTTGGAGATTGGCGGGGATCATGGACATAATGATAAAAAACAAGGGAGGCGGGATGGACATCACCCAGCTGCTGGCTTTCAGCACCAAGAACAAGGCATCGGACCTGCATCTGTCGGCCGGGTTGCCGCCGATGATACGGGTGCATGGGGACGTCAGACGCATCAACGTGGAGGCGCTGGACCACAAGCAGGTCCACGCGATGATCTACGACATCATGAACGATGCCCAGCGCAAGCACTACGAGGAATTCCTCGAGGTGGACTTCTCGTTCGAGATCGAGGGCCTGGCACGCTTTCGGGTCAATGCCTTCAATCAGAACCGCGGCGCGGCAGCGGCGTTCCGCACCATTCCATCCCGGATCCTGACGCTCGAGCAGCTCAGCTGCCCGCCGATATTCGCCGACCTGGCGCTCAAGCCGCGCGGACTGGTGCTGGTGACGGGGCCAACCGGCTCGGGCAAGTCGACCACGCTGGCGGCGATGGTCAATCATCTCAACGAGCATCAGTGCGGCCATGTGCTGACGATCGAGGACCCGATCGAGTTCGTGCATGAGTCCAAGAAATGCCTGGTCAACCAGCGCGAGGTCGGCCGCATGACGCTGTCCTTCGCCAGTGCGCTGCGCTCGGCGCTGCGCGAGGACCCGGACGCGATCCTGGTCGGGGAGATGCGGGATCTCGAGACGATCCGGCTGGCGATGACGGCCGCCGAGACCGGCCATCTGGTGTTCGGCACGCTGCATACCTCGTCGGCGGCCAAGACCATCGACCGCATCGTCGATGTCTTTCCCTCCGAGGAAAAGGACATGGTGCGGGCCATGCTGTCGGAGTCGCTGGTGGCGGTGATCTCGCAGACCCTGTGCAAGAACAAGGACGGCAGCGGTCGCGTCGCGGCGCACGAGATCATGCTCGGCACGCCGGCGGTGCGCAACCTGATCCGCGAGAACAAGGTCGCGCAGATGTATTCGGCGATCCAGATGGGCAACGGCTTCGGCATGCAGACGCTGGACCAGAGCCTGTCCGACCTCGTCAGGCACAACCAGATTTCCAATGCCGAGGCGCGCGGCAAGGCCAAGATCCCGGAAAACTTCCCCGGTTGACCGGGGAGGTTTCGCTAAAACTTTCCCGGCTGAGCCCGGCAGGAGCATGCAATGGAACGCGATCAAGCGAGCAAATTCGTCAACGACCTGCTCAGGCTGCTGGTCGAGCGCAAGGGCAGCGACCTGTTCCTGACCGCCGATTTCCCGCCCGCGATCAAGGTCGACGGCCAGATCAGCAAGGCCTCGCCGCAGCCGCTGAGCAGCCAGCACACCCAGTCGCTGGCGCGCGCGATCATGAACGACAGGCAGGCGGCCGAGTTCGAGCGCAGCCGGGAATGCAATTTCGCGATCGCGCCGGCCGGCATCGGGCGCTTTCGCGTCAACTGCTTCCTGCAGATGGGCAAGGTCGGCATCGTGATGCGCACGATTCCGAGCCAGATTCCGACCCTAGACGGGCTCGGCCTGCCCCAGGTGCTCAAGAATGTCGCGCTGGCCAAGCGCGGCATCTGCGTCTTGGTCGGCGGCACCGGCTCGGGCAAGTCGACCACGCTGGCGGCGATGGTGGACTGGCGCAACGAGAACACGCATGAGCACATCGTGACGGTGGAGGACCCGATCGAGTTCGTGCACCGGCACAAGAACTGCATCATCACCCAGCG
>JBDLVJ010000036.1:0-8493 GCA_039804875.1 Pseudomonadota bacterium
ACCGTCGAGGTCCAGGAACAGCACGCCGAAGCGGGGCTGCTGGCGCCCCCTCGGGCGTACCAGCCGATCCAGGTGATCGAGCAGGGCATGCCGGTTGTGCAGGCCGGTCAGCTGGTCGTGCAGCGCCAGATACTCGATCGCCTGGTGTTTCTGGACATGGATCCGCAGGTGGCGCAACAGCAGGATCGCGAAGGCGGCACAGCTCCACAGCAGCAGGGTCGCCACCAGGGCATGCCATTGGTCCTCGGCGATGGCGCGCTCGATCGGCTTGAGCACGGTCGGCTTGCTCAGCCCCAGCACGACCGTGACGGGATAGTCCGACAGCCTATGCCACTGGAACAGCCGCTCGACCCCGTCGAGTTTCGAGACCTCGGAGAAATGGCCCGTGCGCCGCATGCCCTGGCCCACGAAGGGCCGACCCGGGTCGGCCGGCTGGCCGAGCTGATCCTCCAGCTGCTGATTGCGCGCCAGCAGTTCGCCATTCTGCCGATAAATCGAGATCGAATCGTCCGAGGCCAGGGTCAGCCGCGCGAGTGCCTGCTTGAGGTAGTCGGGCGAAATCGACAGCACCATGACCCCCTTCAATCGTCCGTCCTGCCGCATCGAATGGCTGAACTGGATGCTCCACTGGCCCGAGACCCGTCCCAGCACGGGCCGGCTGATGAAGAACGGCTCCTGGCGCGGATCGCGATGGACCTTGAAATGCTCGCGGTCACCGAGATCGACCCGGTCCTTGAGCCCCAGGCTCGAGTATTCAAGGTAGCCATCCGCGCCGATCACGCCCACCTGCAGCACCGCCCCGTCTGGTAGCTGGCGCGTGATCTGCGCGACCTTCTGGTCGAAGGCCGGGCCCGGGTCCTGCTGGTAGTGATCGATCAGCTGCAGCGTCGTCAGCTCGACGTTGAGGAACAGCATCGAGATCACCTCGGAGGACGCGCTGTTGACCTGCGTCGCTCGCAGCTGGGCCTGGTTCAGGGTCTCGCGGCGCAGCTGATCGGATGACGACAGCAAATTCCACCAGTACAGGCCGGTCAGCAGCAGCAGGCCGCCGACCGTCAACGCGATCACCCGGGACAGCCCGGCGCGGTAATCCCGCGCCGGCAGATGCCGGCGTGGCTTCTGGAGAGGGGGAAGAAGAGGCATCGGTGCTCGATTGGTTCTGGGCTGGGGGACTGGCGCCGCTACGGGGGCGGCGCAGCCATGAGGCAGCTTCGATGCTACTCAAGAAGGTGGCCCGATAGAGGGCCAGTCGTGCCAGGCCGCGAGCTCAGCCATCAGCGCCTGTGGTGTCCGATCCCGCCCTGGCCAGCGGCGATTGCGCGAGCAGGACGACGCGCAGGCCGCTGATCGGGCCGCGTGAAAGGGAGGTCTTGATGGACATGCCAATGCTCCGGAGGATGGAAGGCCTGGACCGGATTCAGTAGCTGAAATCGACCCGGGCCGAGGCACCGCTCAGGTCCACCGCGCGCGACTGGAGCGGATGGCCTGGCACGCTGCTGCGCACGCTGAACTGGGCGGCGCTGGCGTTGTGGGGCAGCCAGGACAGCGGAGCCAGCGCCGGCACATAGGTGGCGATCTGCACCGGGTCGGTGGCCAGGGTGAACGAGGCGCTGCCGTCCACGCTGTCGACCGCGCGGCTGGCCAGCTCGATCTCCCGACCGATGCCGATCACCTGATGGACCGATATCGTCGCGTCCGCGCTCGCATTGCCGGCCGTCGCGCTGGCGACCAGGCTCTGGGCGCTGCTGCTCGACAGCGCAATCGGCTGGCTGGCGGCGTTGATGTGCGTGATCGCTGTCGGGGTGACGGGGACGGCGCTGACCACGCGGGTGCCGCGACCCGGATCGGCGATCACGAGGTCATAGTTCGAGCCGCTGCCGGGCAGATAGGGCAGGGCGAAATAGCCTTGCCGGATCGGATCTGGCACCGTGCTGCGCACGACCACTCCGTCGAGCTGCAGCGAGACGCTGGTGTAGGGCGAGCTGTTGGCGACATAGCCGTCCACGGCCATGCCGTCGATGAAGCGCGGCAGCACCGAGATCACCGGCTTGAGGTTGAACTTGCCTGAGTTGCCGGCCGTGACGACGGACTTGCAGGCATCGAAGTCCAGCACGAAGTCGGCCATTCTGCCGGCCTCGATCGCGATGTCGACATTGAGCTTGAGTCCGGACTGCTGTGCACTCGGCGTCGTCAGCGCGGCGGGCGCGCCGCCCGTGGGGGTCACGGCGTTGGCATAGGGCGTGCTGGCGCTGTTGGGCGAGAGCATCAATCGCATCTGGGTGTAGCGGCCGGCGGGCAGGGCGGTCTGACCCAGCTCCTGCAGCAGGCCGTTGCGCAGCTCGAGCAGATCGATCCGCTGGGGTAGGCTGGGCCGCGTGATCGGGTACCAGCCCGGGTCGTTCTCGCTTGCGCTGGCGCTCTGGTGTACCTTGACCGAATCCACCGTGACGTAGACATGGTCGTAGCCGCAGGCCGGCGCGTCCGTCAGCGCCAGCCGCAGCGTGCCGCTGGAGGTGTCCGAGCCGCCACCGCCACAGGCCGTCAGCAGCAGCGTGGCAGCCGATGCCAAGGTCATGGGCCAGGCCGAGGGTTTTGCGAGCTGGATCATGGATAGTTCCTCCGATTCGTGATGAAGCAGCCGATCGTCCGCGAAGCCAGTCACCTGTCCGTAAGCAAATGAAACCGGAGCATGGCAATCACTTGCAGTCAGTGGTCCAATATGAACGGGTTGAGGTCCAGTTGCTAGGGGTGATACACAGACTTACAAATTTTCGCTCCTGGCGACGAAACCCCACCGTCGCGGGGACAACAATCTGGCATGCCGCCAGGCCTGCCTGGTGACAGGCCGTCCGGCTTTTTATTGATAGAAAAGGAAAATCCCATGAACCCGTCATTCATCTCCCGCGCTGTTGTCGCGCTGGCCCTCTGCGGCGCCGGTCTGGCCCAGGCCGAGGGCCAGCCTCAGGGCAGCCTGACGCCCAAGGCCCAATATGCCGCCGACACCCAGGCGGCGCAGTCACGCTACAAGTCCGACCTCGGCATCTGTGCCGAGGAGCCGGTCTCCGCCGGCCGCATGCAGTGCAAGCGCGATGCCAAGGCCGAATACGAGCAGGCGCTCGCGGACGCCAAGCTGCGCCAGGAGTCGGCCGGCAAGGTGGCGCCCGCCCAGACCTTCAAGCCCAGTGCCCTGTGCGCGGATTGCGGCAAGGTCAGCTCGGTCCAGCTGCTGGATCGCGCCGGCGAGGGCAGCGCGGTCGGCATGATCGCCGGCGGCGCGGCGGGCGCCTTGCTGGGGCGTCAGGTCGGGGCCGGCCTGGGCAAGGACCTGGCCACGCTGGCCGGTGCGGCTGGCGGGGCTTACGCCGGCAAGCAGCTTGAGCAGCGGATGAAGACCCAGAAGGTATGGGATGTCACGGTTTCCTACCCCGGCGGCGACACCCTGCACTACGAATTCACCCAGGACCCCGGTCTGCAGGTCGGCGATGTCGTGCGCAAGACCGAGCAGACCATCACGCGCTATTGAGTCTTCCTACTTCAGGAACACGCGCGCCTTCTTGGGTGACAGCACCAGCCGCTCGCCTTCCTTGAGCGCGAGTTCGCGGAAGCGCTCGGCCGGGATCTGGGCCTCGATCAGCGGGTCGTGGCCGCTGGGCACCTGGGCATCGACCGGCAGCAGCTCGAGCCGCGCGATCGGACCGACCACGATCGCGCGCTCGAGCGTCGCGACTATGCCGGTCGAGCCCGGCCGGTGCCGCTCGACCTCGAGGTCATGCGGGCGCACATAGGCGTAGGCCTGGGCATCCTGCGCGGCGGCATGTTCGGGCGTGGCGATCGACACGCCGTCGAGGTGCAGCAGCCCCTCGTGCGCGCGGCCGTGGAACAGGTTGACGTCGCCCAGGAAGCCGTAGACGAAAGGGCTGGCCGGCTGGTCCCAGACCTGCTGCGGCGTGCCGGCCTGCTCGACCTGGCCCTTGTTCATCAGCACCACGCGGTCGGCGACCTCGAGCGCTTCCTCCTGGTCGTGGGTCACGAAGATGCTGGTCACATGCAGCTCGTCGTGCAGCCGGCGCAGCCAGCGGCGCAGTTCCTTGCGCACCTTGGCGTCGAGTGCGCCGAACGGTTCGTCGAGCAGCAGCACCTTGGGCTCGACCGCCAGCGCGCGGGCCAGCGCGATGCGCTGCCTCTGGCCGCCCGAGAGCTGGGACGGGTAGCGGTCGGCCAGCCAGTCGAGCTGCACCAGGCTCAGCAGTTCGTGCACCTTGGCCTTGATCCGGGCCTCGGACGGGCGCTGGGAGCGCGGCTTGACGCGCAGGCCGAAGGCGACGTTCTCGAACACCGTCATGTGACGGAACAGCGCGTAATGCTGGAACACGAAGCCGACCTTGCGCTCGCGCACATGGACATCGGTGGTGTCCTCGCCGCTGAACAGGATGGAGCCCTGGTCGGCCGATTCCAGTCCGGCGATGATGCGCAGCAGCGTGGTCTTGCCGCAGCCCGAGGGGCCGAGCAGCGCGATCAGCTCGCCCGAGTCGATGTGCAGGTTGATGTCGCGCAGGGCCTGGAAGTCGCCGAACTGCTTGGCGACGTTGCGGATTTCGATGCTCATGATGGGTCTTCTCTTGCGGTCCTGGGTTCAGTGCGTCGATGGGCCCGCGGCGGCGGGGCGCTCGGGCGAGAGCTCGGCGCCGGCCTTTAGCTCGCGCTCGTGGCGCCACTCGACCGCGCTCTTGATGGCCAGCGTCACCAGGGCCAGCAGCGCCAGCAGCGAGGCGACCGCGAAGGCCGCCACCGACTGGTATTCGTTGTAGAGCACCTCGATGTGCAGCGGCATGGTGTTGGTCTGGCCGCGGATGTGGCCCGAGACCACCGACACCGCGCCGAACTCGCCCATGGCGCGTGCATTGCAGAGGATCACGCCGTAGATCAGGCCCCACTTGATGTTGGGCAGGGTCACGTACCAGAAGGTCTGCCAGCCGCTGGCGCCGAGCACGGTCGCGGCCTGCTCCTCGTCGTTGCCCTGGGCCTGCATCAGCGGGATCAGCTCGCGGGCGATGAAGGGGAAGGTCACGAACACGGTGGCCAGGATGATGCCCGGCACCGCGAACACCACCTTGATGTCATGTGCCTGCAGCCAGGGGCCGAACCAGCCCTGGGCGCCGAAGACCAGCACATAGATCAGGCCCGCGACCACCGGCGAGACCGAGAACGGCAGATCGACCAGCGTGGTCAGGAAGGCCTTGCCCTTGAACTCGTACTTGGCGATGCACCAGGCCGCCGCGATGCCGAATACCAGGTTCAGCGGCACCGCGACCGCCGCGGTCAGCAGCGTCAGGCGCACCGCCGACCAGGCGTCGGGGTCCTTCAGCGCTTCCAGGTAGGCGCCCCAGCCGTTGCGCAGCGCCTCGGTGAAGACGGCGGCCAGCGGCAGCAGCAGGAACAGCGCCATGAAGGCCAGCGCCAGTCCGGTCAGCAGCCAGCGCACCAGCGTCGATTCGGTGGTGCCGGCCTGCACGCGGGCGGGAATTTTCTTGCTTGAACTCATGCCTGGGCTCCCGAGCGGCGGCGCTGCCAGGACTGCAGCGCGTTGATGACCAGCAGCAGCAGGAAGGCGAACAGCAGCATGACCGAGGCCACCGCGGTCGCGCCCGCGTAGTCGTACTGTTCGAGCTTGCCGATGATGATCAGCGGGGTGATTTCGGACACCATCGGCACGTTGCCGGCGATGAAGATGACCGAGCCGTATTCGCCGATCGCGCGCGCGAAGGCCATCGCGAAGCCGGTCAGCAGGGCCGGTCCGATCGAGGGCAGGATCACGAGGCGAAAGGTCTGCCAGCGCGTCGCGCCCAGGCAGGTCGCGGCCTCTTCCAGCTCCTTCTCGGCGTCTTCCAGCACCGGCTGCACCGTGCGCACGACGAAGGGCAGGCCGATGAAGATCAGCGCGATCACGATGCCGTTGGGGTTGAAGGCGAGCTGGATGCCGCGCGGTTCGAGGTACTGGCCGATCCAGCCGTTGCCCGCCAGCAGCGCCGACAGCGAGATGCCCGCCACGGCGGTCGGCAGCGCGAACGGCAGGTCGACCAGCGCGTCGATCAGCTTCTTGCCGGGGAAGCGGTAGCGCACCAGCACCCAGGCCACCAGCAGGCCGGCGACCACGTTGACCCCGGCCGCCAGCAGCGAGGCGCCGAAGGTCAGCCGGTAGGAGGCCAGCACGCGCGGCGAGGCCACCGCGCTCCAGAACTGGTCCCAGCTCAGGCTGAAGGTCTTGAACAGCAGCGCCGACAGCGGGATCAGCACGATCAGGAACAGATAGAACAGGGTGTAGCCCAGCGTGAGCTGGAAGCCGGGCAACACCTTCTTGCCAGTCGCCATTTACTTGCCCACCGTGTAGAGCTTGTCGAACTGGCCACCGTCATTGAAGTGGACCTTCTGTGCCTCGGCCAGCGAGCCGAAATACTGCTCGACGGTGAACAGCTTGAGCGGCTTGAAGGTGCTGGCGTATTTCCTCTGGATCGCCGCGTTGCTCGGGCGAATCGCGTGCTGGGCGGCGATCTCCTGCGCCTCGTCGCCGTAGAGGAAGTCGAGGTAGGCCTTGGCCTCGGCGGCGCTGTTCTTCTTCTTGACCGTGCGCTCGACGATGGCGACCGGATTCTCGGCCACGATGCTGGCGCTGGGGTGGATGGCATCGACCTTGCCGGCGCCGAATTCCTTGTCGACCGAGACCACCTCGGATTCGAAGGTCACCAGCACGTCGCCGATGTTGCGCTGCAGGAAGATGCCGGTCGCGTCGCGCCCGCCGCGCGCCAGCACCGGCACGTTCTTGTAGAGTTTGCCGACGAACTCGGCCGCCTGCGCGTCCGTGCCGCCCTTGGCGCGCACCGAGCCCCAGGCCGCCAGGTAGGCCATGCGGCCGTTGCCGCCGGTCTTGGGGTTGACCAGCACCACCTGGATGCCGGGCTTGACCAGGTCGTCCCAGTCCTTGATGCCTTTGGGGTTGCCGTTGCGCACCAGGAACAGCATGGTCGAACTGGTCGGCGCGGCGTCGTGCGGGAAGCGCTTGCGCCAGTCCTTGGCGACCACGCCCTTGTCTGCCAGGAAATCGACATCGGTGGTGGTGTTCATCGTCACCACGTCGGCGTCGAGCCCGTCGGCCACCGCGCGCGCCTGGGCGCTGGAGCCGGCGTGTGACTGATCGACCTTGATGTCCTTGCCCGTCGTCTTCTTGTAGTGGGCGACGAAGGCCGTGTTGACGTCCTTGTAGAACTCGCGCGAGACGTCGTAGGAGACGTTGAGCAGGCTGGTCTGGGCCGAGGCCAGCGTGCTGGCGGCGAGGGCGACGGCAGTCAGGGCGGTGCGCAGGGTGGTCTTCATGGATCTTGCTCCGGTGTTGGCGGGAGTCCGGATTCTGAAGGCCAGCCTTCGATTTGCAAACGACTTTATTCTTTTTTTCTTATGCGAAAAACGAATAAAAGGAAACCCCCCGGCAGCCTGCCTGGCAAGCCGAACGGCGGCTTCAAGCCCGGTCGGTCTGGCGGGGGGAGGGTGGGCGCGGGGCTCAGGCCAGATCGAAGCGGTCGGCGTTCATGACCTTGGTCCAGGCGGCCACGAAGTCCCGCACGAACTTGAGCGGGTTGTCGTCCTGGGCGTAGACCTCGGCGTAGGCGCGCAGCACCGAGTTCGAGCCGAACACCAGATCGACCCGGGTCGCGGTCCACCGGGTGGCGCCGGACTTGCGGTCAACGATGGCGTAGCTGTCGCGGCCGGTCGGCTTCCAGCCGTAGCTCATGTCGGTCAGGTTGACGAAGAAATCGTTCGTCAGCGCGCCGACGCGGTCGGTGAACACGCCATGCGGGCTGGCGCCATGGTTGCCGCCCAGCACCCGCAGGCCGCCCACCAGCACGGTCATCTCGTGCGCCGTCAGGCCCAGCAGCTGGGCGCGGTCGAGCAGCAGTTCCTCGGCGCTGACCGCGTAGTCTTGCTTGAGCCAGTTGCGAAAACCGTCGGCCAGCGGCTCCAGCACCGCGAACGATTCGACATCGGTCTGCTGCTGGCTGGCGTCACCCCGGCCCGGCGCGAACGGCACGCTCACGTCAATGCCAGCGGCCCGGGCCGCCTGCTCGATGCCGAGGTTGCCGCCCAGCACGATCAGGTCGGCCACGCTGGCGCCGGTGTCTGTCGCGATCGGCTCGTACACCGCCAGCACCTTGGCCAGCCGCGCCGGTTCGTTACCGGCCCAGTCCCTTTGCGGCGCCAGCCGGATGCGCGCGCCGTTGGCGCCGCCGCGCTTGTCCGATTGGCGGAAGGTACGGGCGCTGTCCCAGGCGGTGCTGACCATTTCCGCAATGCTCAGTCCGCTGGCGGCGATCCTGGCCTTCACGGCGGCGACATCGTAGTCCTGGCGGCCAGCGGGCACCGGGTCCTGCCAGATCAGGTCTTCGGCCGGCACGTCCGGGCCGATGTAGCGCGCCTTGGGGCCCATGTCGCGGTGGGTCAGCT
>JBDLVJ010000037.1:0-3805 GCA_039804875.1 Pseudomonadota bacterium
GAAAGTTTGGTGGATAATGTTTTTCGAGATAAAGTTTATCCTATAGGAGGGAGTGTTGTTTATTGTGATTTAGGGTTTGGATTGGCTGAGCATAGTGGAATTTATGTTGGAGGCAATAAAATTGTTCACTTGGATGGATCTGGATTGATTGAGTGTGTTTCTCCTCGTGTGTTTATTTCTAGATTGAACGGATTGAATAGTGCAATAAGTATTTATGTTTCATGCATAGGAGGTAGTGCTGTTGGTGCAGATAATATTGCAAAAAGAGCTATTGGAATGATTGGTGAATCTAGGGCTTACAATGTAGTTTTGGATAATTGCCATCAATTTTCATCGGGATGTATGACTGGTAATTTTGATAATTCGGATAACTTTTTGTGGATGTTGAAAAAAACATCACGGGAGAGGATTGGATCAGATACTTGGCGGGTGTGGGAAACCAGTGACGGGCAATATTGATTGAGTTTCTACCCAAAAGGCCATTTGAAAAAATAAACGATGAACTGGTTACGCCATGCCTGTCTGCTGCTGCTCCCCCTCGCCGCCCATGCCGACCAGATCGGCAGCGTCGACACGGCCTTCAAGCTGATCGGCCCCGACCACAAGGTGATCGTCGAGGTGTTCGATGATCCCAAGGTCGCCGGAGTCGCCTGCTATCTGTCGCGCGCCAAGACCGGCGGCGTCAGCGGTGCGCTCGGACTGGCCGAGGACAAGGCCGAGGCTTCGATCGCCTGTCGCCAGGTCGGCGCCATCACGATCAACGGTGCCTTGCCCCGGCAGGAGGAGGTGTTTTCCGAAAAGACCTCGATTCTGTTCAAGCGCCAGCGCGTCGTGCGCATGGTGGATAGCAAGCGCCACGCGCTGGTGTACCTGACCTATTCCGACCGCCTGATCGACGGCAGTCCGAAGAACAGCGTGACCGCCGTGCCGCTGCCGGCCAGCAGCCCGCTCAGCGTGCGTTAGGTTGGTGGTGGGCCAGGCGATAAACTCCTCGAATCCGCAATCGAAATCTTCCTCATGCAGCCCGACCTGAACCGTTCCCCCTTGTTTCGCTCTGTCCTGGCTGGAGTCGGCCTCTGTCTGACCCTGGGTCTGGCCGGATGTGAGTTGCCGGGCCTGGACAATGGAGCCCAGATCGAGGCCAGGAGGATGGCCGATAGCAAGGCGATTGGCAGCGGCTGCCGCCATTCGCTGCGCAGCATCGAGGATTGCTACGAGAAAAATCCCAAAGCTTCCAAGGCCGCCATCTTCGAGGGCTGGCGGGAGATGGATGGCTACATGCGCGACAAGAACATCGAGGGCATGCCATCCCATGGCGTGACCACCGGGGCGGCTGTCACTTTAGAAGCACCCAGTACCCAGGATAAGGACACTGCCAAGAAGCATTGAGACGGCGACCGGCAGGCCCCAGTCAGCGGCGAGGTGGGGGTCAGTGCCTGAGCAGCGGGCGCAGCTCGCCCCAGACGTTCTCGAGCATCCTGGGCTGTGCCGCCTCGTTCGGGTGGATGCGGTCGGCCTGGAACAGCTCGGTCGGGTTCGCGCCGTCGGCCACGCCCGCCAGGAAGAACGGCAGCAGCGCGGCTTGCTCGGTCTTGGCCACCTCGGCATAGAGCTGGCGGAACTGTTCGGCGTGGCGCGCCCCGTAGTTCGGCGGTACCTGCATGCCCAGCAGCATCACGCGCGCACCGGCTTGCCTGGCCGCGCGCGTCATGCCGCGCAGGTTGTCGCGCGTCATCTCCAGCGGCAGGCCGCGCAGCGCGTCGTTGCCGCCGAGCTCGATCACGACCACCGCCGGGCGGTGCTGCTGTAACAGCGCCGCCAGGCGCGACTGGCCGCCCGAGGTCGTGTCGCCGCTGATGCTGGCGTTGACGACCTGCCAGCCTGGCTGGCGCGCGTCGAGGCGTTGCTGCAGCAGCGCGGCCCAGCCGGTGCCGCGCCGCAGGCCGTATTCGGCGCTCAGCGAGTCGCCGACGATCAGCAGCTGGCGCCGTGCGGCCGCTTCGGCTGCCTGGGCCAGTGCAGGCCCGAGCAGGCCGAGCGCGCATGCCCCTGCCAGCAGCGCGCGACCCAGGCCCGAGTTAAAGTAGCGACGAGTCAATTGAGGAATTTTGTCCATGTCCGATGCGATCATTGCCGTGCAACGCCTGTCCAAGTCCGTGACCGATTCCGGCGGCACTTTGGACATTTTGCGCGATGTCGAGTTCGAGCTGCAGCGTGGCGAGACGGTGGCCATTGTCGGCGCCTCGGGTTCTGGCAAGAGCACGCTGCTGGCTATCCTGGCCGGACTCGATACGCCGAGCAGCGGACGCGTGCTGCTGGCCGGTCAGGACCTGTTTGCGCTGGCCGAGGACGACCGCGCCGAGTGGCGCGCGCGCCAGCTCGGCTTCGTGTTCCAGAACTTCCAGCTGCTGACCAACCTGAGCGCGCTCGAGAACGTGATGCTCCCGCTTGAGCTCGCGGGTCGGCGCGATGCGCGCGCCGCCGCGACCCGCATGCTGCAGCGCGTCGGCCTGGGTGAGCGACTCGGTCACTATCCCCGGCTGCTGTCGGGCGGCGAGCAGCAGCGCGTCGCGCTGGCGCGCGCCTTCGTGGTCGAGCCCGCGGTGCTGCTGGCCGACGAGCCGACCGGCAGCCTGGACTCGGCCACCGGCGACCGGATCATGGAGCTGATGTTCGAGCTCAACCGCGAGCAGGGCACGACGCTGGTGCTGGTCACGCATGACCGCGAGATCGCGCGCCGCTGCGAGCGCCGGATCACGATCGAGGCCGGTCGCGCCCACGAATTGCCGGCCGTGGTCGGCTGAAGCCGCAGGGCAAAACACGGCGGCGGCGGCGCAGGCCTGATAATCGGGGCTATGTCCTCTCCCAAAGTATTGTTCGGCTTCCATGCCGTCGGCGTGCGCCTGAAGACCGCGCCGCAGTCCATCATCGAGATCTATTACGAGAGCAGCCGGCGCGACGCGCGCATGCGGCAGTTCATCGACCGTGCCAAGGAGGCCGGCGCCCGCCTGATCGAGGCCGACAGCCTGCGCATTGCCAAGCTCTGTGGCAGCCACGGCCACCAGGGGGTCGCGGCTCGTGTCAACGAGGTCGAGCAGGTCCGGTCTCTCGACGAGTTGCTCGAGCAGCTCGAGGCCGACGGCATCGCGCCGCTGCTGCTGGTGCTCGACGGCGTGACCGATCCGCACAACCTCGGCGCCTGCCTGCGCGTGGCCGACGGCGCCGGCGCGCACGCCGTGATCGCGCCCAAGGACCATGCCGCCGGCATCAACGCGACGGTGGCCAAGGTCGCCAGCGGCGCGGCCGAGACCATGCCCTATTTCATGGTCACCAACCTGGCGCGCACCTTGAACGAACTGAAGGAACGCAATATCTGGATCATCGGCACCAGCGATGACGCCGACAAGACCGTCTATCAGGTCGACCTCAAGGGCCCGGTCGCGCTGGTGCTCGGCGCCGAGGGCCAGGGCATGCGTCAGCTCACGCGCAAGACCTGCGACGAGCTCGTCAGCATCCCGATGAAGGGCGCGGTCGAGAGCCTGAACGTCTCGGTCGCCAGCGCGGTCTGTCTCTACGAAGCGCTGCGTCAGCGCGGCTGAAGAAAGAAAACCCCATGAAGCGATTCACCCTCACCCTGGCGGCTGTCGCGTTCGCGCTGCTGGCCGGCTGTACCCAGGAGCAGCAGAACAAGCTCGGCCGCGGCATCCAGAACTGGACCGGTACCGACGGCGTGCTCGAGATCTACGCCGGCGACAAGCTGGTGCGCCGCTTCCTCAAGGTCGACAAGATGAGCACCGCGCTTGGC
>JBDLVJ010000038.1:0-5987 GCA_039804875.1 Pseudomonadota bacterium
CGACCGCCAGCGTGTTCGACGCGGTCTACGGCTGGGCGTCGAAGATCCGACTGATCCCCGAGCTGCGTTTCATCAACCGCTATCACGACCAGGCGAGCTACATCGAGGCGCTTCGCCACAGGGTGCAGCAGCACTGGCTGGCCCATGGCCGGCCCGACCAGCTGCTGATGAGCTTTCACGGCGTGCCGCAGCGCACGCTCGAAATGGGCGACCCCTACCACTGCGAATGCCACAAGACCGGCCGCCTGCTGGCCGAGGCGCTGGGACTGAGGCAGGACGAGTATGTCGTGACCTTCCAGTCGCGCTTTGGCAAGGCCAAATGGCTTGAGCCCTACACCGAGCCCACGCTCCAGGCGCTGGGCAGCGGCGGCACGAAGCGGGTCGACGTGATCTGCCCCGGCTTCACGAGCGACTGCCTGGAGACGCTGGAGGAGATCGCGCAGGAAGCGCGCGAGACCTTCCTGCATGCCGGCGGCCAGGAGTTCCACTACATCCCCTGCCTGAACGACAGCGGACCCTGGATCCGGGCCCTGGCCGATCTGTGCGAGCAGCATCTGACGGGCTGGCCGACCCAGGGGCCGCAGGATGGCGCGGCGGCCGAGACCATGCGCCGGCGCGCGCTCGACCGCGGCGCCAAGGTCTGAACGCCAGCGTCCCGGCCGGATCGAGGCCGGACGGGACGCGGGATCAAGACAAGGACGCCGGACTCAGGCGCGGCGGTGCCAGGCCAGCAGGCGCGGCGTGACCAGCACCAGCGCGACCACGATCAGCAGGGACAGGGACATCGGCCGGTCGATGAAGACGGTCCAGCGGCCCTCGCCGATCGACAGCGCGTTGCGCATCTGCGCCTCGGCCAGCGGCCCCATGATCAGGCCCACGATGACGGGGGCGATCGGGAAATCGAAGCGCCGCATCAGCACGCCCAGCAGCGCCAGGCCACCCATCAGGTAGAGGTCGAACGCGCTTTGGCGCATGCCGTAGACGCCGACGGTGGCGAAGATCAGGATGCCGGCGTAGAGCTGGGGCTTGGGGATGCGCAGCAGCTTGACCCAGAAGCCGACCAGCGGCAGGTTCAGCACCAGCAGCATGACGTTGCCGATGTAGAGCGAGGCGATCAATGCCCAGACCAGGGTGGACGAGGTCTGGAACAGCTGCGGACCGGGGTTGATGCCGTAGTTCTGGAACGCCGACAGCAGGATCGCGGTCGTGACCGAGGTCGGGATGCCGAGCGTGAGCAGCGGCACCAGCGTCCCGGTGACGGCCGCGTTGTTGGCGGCCTCGGGGCCGGCGACGCCCTCGATCGCGCCGCTGGTGCCGAATTCCTTGCGGTGCTCGGGACTGGCCAGCTTGCGCTCGGTCGCGTAGCTCAGGAAGGTCGGGATCTCGGTGCCGCCGGCCGGGATGGTGCCGAACGGAAAGCCCATGAAGGTGCCACGCAGCCAGGCCGGCCAGGAGCGGCGCCATTCGGAGCGGGTCATGTGGACGCTGGTCATCTTGTTGAGGCTGCTGACGCTCTTGCCCTCGTAGAGCGCGTTGTAGAAGGCCTCGCCGACCGCGAACAGGCCGACCGCCACCAGCACCACCTCGATGCCGTCAATCAGTTCGAGCACGTTGCCGGTGTAGCGCACCTGGCCGGTGATCTGGTCCATGCCGATCAGGCCGAGCGCGAGGCCGACGAACAAGGCCGTCATGCCGCGCAAGGTGCTGTTGCCAAGCACGGCCGAGACGGTGGTGAAGGCCAGCAGCATCAGGCAGAAATACTCGGGCGGGCCGAGCCGGACCGCGTAGTCGGCCAGCAGCGGCGCGAACAGCGTCACCAGCACGGTGGCGATGGTGCCCGCGACGAAGGAACCGATCGCCGAGGTCGCGAGGGCCGCGCCGGCGCGACCGTTCTTGGCCATCTTGAAGCCCTCGAGCGCGGTGACCATGGTGCCGGTCTCGCCCGGCGTGTTGAGCAGGATCGAGGTGGTCGAGCCGCCATACATGGCGCCATAGTAGATGCCGGCGAAGAAGATCATCGAGGAGGTCGGCTCGACCTGGCCCGTGATCGGCAACAGCATCGCCACCGTGACCGCCGGCCCGAGTCCGGGCAGCACGCCGATCGCGGTGCCGAGCGCGCAGCCGACGAAGGCCCACAGCAGGTTGATGGGCGTCCCGGCCGTGGCGAAGCCGCCCAGCAGCTGGGACCAGATATCCATTTCAATCATGTCATTGCTCCGGTCCGCGACGGTGGGTCGCGGCGGTTGAAGGGCGGAGGAAGGCTCAGGCTCAGGCTCAGAACCAGCCAGTCGAGGTCAGGCCCGGCAGATTGACCGCCAGCACCTGGGTGAAGAGCCAGTAGACCGGCGCGGCGATCACCACGCCCGTGAGCAGGTCCCGGGCCATGAGGGGCAGCGGCGTGGCCTGACCCTCGGACAATCGCAGGCCGCGCACGGCCAGCGCGTAGCACAGGGCGCAGCTGACGATGAAGCCGGCATGCTCGATCAGGGTCGCGTTGAGCAGCAACCCGGCGGCGAGCCAGGCAAAGGAGCGCCAGTCGCCCCGGTCGGCGCCGGTCGGAGGCTCGACGTCGTGAAAGCCGCCACGGCGCGCCTGCAGCAGCAGCAGGACGCCGCACAGGGCCAGCACGCCGGCCACCAGCCAGGGCAGGAAGGCCGGGCCGACGCCCGAATAGCCGGCCGCCGACGGGATCTGTGCCGCGCCCCAGGCCAGCACGCCCGCGACCCCCAGCGCGCCCAGCGCGATCAGGGTCTGCAGGACCGTGGAGCGGGAGGAATTTTGCATCACGTCGGCTCCGCTCAGACCATGCCGGACTTGACCATGATCGCACGCAGGTTGGCGAAATCACGATCGACGAATTCCTCGAAGGCCTGGCCGGTCAGCAGGGCCGGGGTCCAGCTGTTCTTGGCCAGCGCCTCAAGCCAGGACTTGCTCTGGGTGGCCTTGGTCACCTTGTCGATCAGCGCCTGGCGCTGCGCGGGGGTGATGCCGGCCGGCGCGTAGACGCCCCGCCAGTTGCCGAGCTCGACATCGACGCCCTGCTCCTTCATGGTCGGAATGTCGAGGCCCTTGAGGCGCTGGGGCGAGGTGACCGCGATCGCGCGCATCTTGCCGGCCTCGATATAGGGCTGGAATTCGCTGTAGCCGCTGCCGCCGATCGTGACGTTGCCGCCCAGGATCGCGGCGACCGCCTCGCCACCGCCTCGGAAGGGCACATAGTTGAGCTTGGCGGTATCGACGCCGATGGCCCGCGCCAGCATGGCCGCGGCGATATGCTCGGTCGCGCCGCGCGAGCCGCCGCCGAACTTGACGCTGGCGGGGTCCTTCTTCATCTGCTCGATCACGTCCTTGAGCGTCTTGAAGGGCGAATTGGCCGGCAGCACGAAGACGTTGTACTCGCTGGTCAGGCGCGCGACCGGGGTCAGCTGCGTGATCGAGACCGGCGGCTTGCCGGTGATGATGCCGCCCAGCATCACCGCGCCCATCACCATCAGCGCGTTCGGGTCGCCCTTGCTCGAGTTGTAGAACTGCGCCAGACCGATGGCACCCGCCGCGCCGCCCTTGTTCTCGTAGCTGACGCTGCCCGCCACGCCGGCGTCCTGCATGGCCTTGCCGAGCGCGCGCCCGGTGGTGTCCCAGCCGCCGCCCGGATTGGCCGGCAGCATGAGCTTGAAGTTCTCGGCGGCCCAGCCCTGCTGCGGCAAGGCACCGGCCGCCATCAGCGCGGCCAGGGATTTGAGGAATTGGTCACGGCGCATGGTGGTCTCCTGTATCGGTGTTCTGATGGCTGTGATGTTCGGCGCTGAAGCTGTCAATCGGCTGTCCGGGACCTAGAGACAAACCCTGATACGTTCGACCCCGAAGACGCGCGCGCATTCGCTAAGCTGCTGGCATGAAACTGCTCCTGATCGAAGACAACCTGCAGCTGCAGACCAGCTTGCGGCGCAGCCTGGAACGCCGCGGCATGGAGGTCGCCCTCTGTGGCGATGGCCGGCTGGCCCTGTCGGCCTGGCGCGTCCAGGCGCCGGACCTGGTACTGCTCGACCTGAGCCTGCCCGGCCTCGACGGCCTGCAGCTGCTGGGACAGGCGCGCGCGGCCGGCTTGCGCACGCCCGTCATCATCCTGACCGCGCGCGGCACGGTGGGCGACCGCATCCTGGGACTGAACCAGGGCGCCGACGACTACCTGCCCAAGCCGTTCGACCTCGACGAGCTCGAGGCGCGCGTGCGCGCGCTGGTGCGGCGCACGGTCCAGCCTGGCCCGAGCGCCCAGCCGGCGTCCGAACTCCGGCCGCGCTGGCAGGACAAGCCCGACTACTGCGGCCTGCGGGTCGATGGCGAGAGCGGCGCGGTCTACTACGGCCAGCAGCCGCTCGAGCTGCCCCCGCGCGAACTCGCCCTGCTGCGCGCGCTGCTGTCCAAGCCCGGACACGCGATCGCCAAGGAAAGGCTGTTCGAGCAGGTGTTTCCGGGCGAAAGCGAGGTCCAGTACGACGCGATCGAGGTCGTGGTCTACCGCCTGCGCAGGAAGATCGCCCACACGCCGACCCAGATCGTGACGCTGCGCGGCCTGGGCTACCTGATCAAGGCCCAGCCATGAGGACGACCCGCCAGGGCGGACCGGGCCGACGCGCCTCGCTGCGGCGTCAGCTGATGGCGGGCATCCTGCTGCCGGTGCTGCTGTTCGTCGGCTTCA
Organism: Pseudomonadota bacterium; assembly: GCA_039804875.1. Lineage (GTDB taxonomy): Bacteria > Pseudomonadota > Gammaproteobacteria > Burkholderiales > Burkholderiaceae_C > Malikia. The sequence goes on from JBDLVJ010000038.1 coordinate 4,697, forward strand.
ACACCGTGGTGCTGTACCGACAGATGCTGGGCGCGGCCGACACCGCCTACGACCGCACGCTGCTGGCCACCGCCAAGGCCATCGGCGAGCAGCTCGAGGTCGAGGGCCGGGGCGAGCAGGCCCGCCTCAGCGGCAAGCTGTCCTATGCGGCGCTCGAAGCCTTCGAGGCCGACAACCGCAGCCGGCTGTTCTACCGCGTGACCGGCTTCGCGGGCGAGATGGTGGCCGGATTTCCCGACCTGCGCCCCTGGGACGGCAGGATGCCGGATCGCGGTCTGTATGCCGCGCTGGTGAATTTCGACGATGACGACTACCAGGGCGTTCCGGTGCGGGTCGCGGTGCTGCTGCAGCCGGTCAGCGGCACCGAGCGACAAGGCATGGCCACGATCCAGGTCGCCGAGACGCTGGAGCTGCGCCAGACGCTGGCGCGCCAGATCCTGCTCGACACGCTCTGGCGCCAGGCCGGCTTGGTGCTGGTGATCGCGGCCGTCGTGGTGGTGGTGGTGCACCGCGTGACGCGGCCGGTGCGCGCGCTCAGCGCCGAACTGGCCAGCCGGCCCGAGAACGATCTGCGGCCGCTGGACGCCGGCCTGGCCCCGCGCGAGATCGCCCCCCTGATCGAGGGGGCGAATCTGCACATGGCCCGGCTGTCGGAATTGCTCGAGCATCAGAAGCGCTTCGTGCGCGACAGCTCGCACCAGCTGCGCACGCCGCTGGCGGTGCTCAAGATCCAGGTCCAGTCGGCGCTGCGTGGCGATGTCGAGCCGCGCCTGGCGCTGGAGGAGATCGCCCAGACCGTGCAGGGCGCGACCGAACTGGCCAACCAGATGCTGGCCCTGGCCAAGGTCGAACAGCTGCGCAGCCAGGCCGACATCCCGCTGAGCGACTGGGCCCCGATCGTGCGCGCGGTCGCGCTCGATCTGTCGGCGCTGGTGGCCGACAAGTCGCTCGACTTCGAGCTCGAGACGCGGGCGGCGCCGGTGCGGGCGCATGAATGGTCGCTGCGGGAGCTGACGCGCAACCTGTTGCACAACGCGGTGCGGCACAGCCCGTCGGGCGGGCGGCTGGCGATCCGGCTGGCCTGGTCCGGCACGCAGGCCCAGCTTTGCATCAGCGACGCCGGCCCCGGGATCTCGGCGGCGCAGCGCGAACGTCTGTTCCAGCCCTTCTCGACCGATGCGACCGACCCGGGCGCGGGCTCGGGCCTCGGACTGGCGATCTGCCAGGGCATCGTGGAGGCGCTGCACGGCCAGATCGCGCTCGAGAACCGGATCGAGCAAGGCCGCGTCAC
>JBDLVJ010000039.1:0-4021 GCA_039804875.1 Pseudomonadota bacterium
GGACGGCTCAAGACCCTGCTGCTGGCACTGGCCTGTTTCGGCCTCATGATGACAGCGGTCTGGCTGACCCTGCCCTGGCCGGCGCTGCTGGCCGCCGTGCTGGCGCTGTCGGCCTTCACGCTCACGCTGCTGGGGGCGCTGGGCGAACGCTACCGCGCGCTCGCCTTCGGCGCGCTGGTGCTGTTCATCTACTCGGCGCTGTCGGCCGAGAGCCACCGGGCGCAGGCGCTCGAGCTCGCGCCCTATCTGCTGGGCGGCGCGGTCTGGTACGGCCTGGTGTCGCTGCTGTGGGCGGCGGCCTGGCCCAAGCCCACGGTGCGCTACCGGCTGTCCCAGCTCTATGCCCTGCTGGGCGAATACCTGCGGCTCAAGGCCAGGCTGCTCGAACCGGTGCAGGGCGTGGACCGCCAGCGCCGCCGGCTCGAGCTCGCGCTGCACAACGGCCGCGTGGTCGATGCGCTCAACGCCAGCCAGGAGAGCCTGTTCAACCGGCTCGACCATGGCGAGCCACCGGCCTGGCTCAGCGAGGCCATGCACCAATACCTGGCAGCCCAGGACATCCACGAGCGCGTCAGCAGCTCGCACGAAAGCTACGCCCTGCTGAGCGAGGCCTTCGCGCGCTCGGACACGCTCTATCGCTGCCAGCGCGTGCTCAGCGTGCAGGGCGAGCAGGCGCTGAAGTTCGCGCAGGCGATCCGCGAACGCACGCCGGCGCGCCACGAGGGCCGGACCGCGCGCGCGATCGAGGACATGCAGGCCGCCATCGCCTACCTGGAAACCGCCGCCTCGCCCCGGCCCGCCGAGCGCCCGCTGCAGGCGCTGCACGCCCTGGGCGACAACCTGACCGGACTGGCCAGGGTCTTCGCCAGCGCCCTGCGCGGCGGCGCGGCGCCCGATCTGGCGCTGGTCGATCATCAGGTGCACAGCCTGGGCGAGGCCTGGCGCCGCATCCGGGCCCAGCTCACGCTGCGCTCGGCCCTGCTGCGCCACGCCCTGCGCCTGAGCCTGGTGCTGCTGGTGGCGTTCGGCGTCATGCAGGCCACGCACGACCCGCATGGCTACTGGATCGTGCTGACCGTGGTCTTCGCCAGCCAGCCCCAGTACGCCGCCACGCTGAACCGGGTCGGCCAGCGCGCGCTCGGCACGGCGGTGGGACTGGTGGTGGGCTGGGCGCTGATCCGGCTCTTTCCGGGGCCGCTGCTGCAGGCCGTCTGCATGGTGCTGGCCGGCGCGCTGTTCATCGGCAAGCGCATGAGCGATGTCCGGATCGCGACCGGGGCCATGACCACGCTGGTGCTGCTGAGCTTTCACCAGATGGGCATGGCGCAGGGCGTGATCCCGGCGCGGCTGCTCGACACGGCGATCGGCAGCGTGATCGCGGGCCTGGGCGCCTGGCTGATCCTGCCCAACTGGCAGGCGCGGCACTGGCCCCGGCTGGCGGCGCAGACCTTGCGCGCCCAGGCCGGCTACCTGCAGGCGATCCTGGAGCAATATCGCGCCGGCAAGCAGGACCACCTGGCTTACCGGCAGGCCAGGCGCCAGGCGCACAACGCGGAGGCCGCGCTGTCCAACGCCTACGCCGCGATGCGCAAGGAACCCGAAAGCCAGCGCCTGAACATGACGGCCAGTGCCCGCTTTCTGGTGCTGACCCACATGCTGCAGAACTACCTGTCGGCGCTGGGCGCGCACCGGGGCGAGCTGGAGGCCGGCCAGCTCGACGCCGCCAGCCGGCAGGCGGCGCAGGGGCTGCGACAGGGTCTCGAAGGACTGGCGCTTCAGCTCGAAGCGGGATGCCTGGAGGCGGTGGCGGCAGGGGAAATCACACCGGCCGAAGGCGAGGGCGAAACCGAGCTGCGGGCCGGATCGCCGGTCGGCAGCCTGCTGCAGGCCCAGTTGCAGCTCGCCAGCGGGCTGCTGCCCCAGCTCGAGCAACAGGCGCCGCTGCTGCGCCGGGCGCGCTAAGCCTCAATCGAACACGATCTCGGCGCGCTTGTCGTGCGCCTGCGCCTTCCAGGCCGCCAGGGCGGCATCGGTCGGGAAGCACTGGGCGCGCTCGCCGAGCTGGACCTCGCAGCGAGCGGTTTCGCGCAGCACCTCGAGCCGCACCGGCAGGCCGCGCACCAGTTCGCCCTGCTCGCCGCTCTCGCGCTGGGCCGGGAACTCGCGCAGCAGGGCCGCGATGTCGGGCACGCGCCCGTTGACCGTCACGCGCAGGTACTTGCCGAAGCGGCAGCGCGCCGCGCCCAGGTCCCACAGCGCCTGCACCTTGAGCCGGAGACCGCCCGAGAAGCGGTCGGGCTGCGCCAGCACCTGCGCGACCACCAGTTCGTCGTCCTTCAGCAGCAGCTTGTTGGCGTTGATCAGGGCCTCGTCGGCGGTGGCCTCCAGCGTGCCGCCCTTGTCGTCGAGCTTGAAGATGGCGACCTTGCCGCGCTGGCCGTTGATGATGCGCAGGTCGTTGATGATGCCGGCGACCATGATCGGGTCACGGCTGTCGACCACATGCTCGAGCGGCGTGCGGGCGAAACGGCGCACTTCGCGCTCGACCTCGTCGAACAGGTGGCCCGAGAGGTAGAAGCCGATGGCGGTCTTCTCGTAGGTCAGGCGCTCCTTGATGCCCCAGAGCGGCAGGTCGGCCAGCTCGGGCTCCTGGGTGCTGGCGCCTTGGCTGTCGGCGCCGAAGCTGTCGAACAGGCCGCCCTGGTTGGCGTTGGCCTGCTGGGCATTGGCGAAATCGAAGGCGCGCTCGACCGAGGCCAGCAGGGCCGCGCGGTTGAGTTCGAGCGAATCGAAGGCGCCGGCCTTGATCAGCGCCTCGACGGTGCGCTTGTTCAGCCGGCCGCGATCGACCCGGGCACAGAAGTCGAACAGGCTGGTGAAGGGGCCGGCCTGGTCGCCGCGCGGACCGACGCCACGGCCCTCGCGCGCCGCGACGATGGCCTCGATCGCCTGCTGGCCGGTGCCCTTGACGGCGCCCAGGCCATAGCGGATCGCCTGGTCACTGACCGGCTCGAAGCGGTAGCTGCCACGGTTGACATCGGGCGGATCGAAGCGGATGCCGAACTTGGTCGCATCGACATACAGCATCTTGAGCTTGTCGGTGTCGTCCATTTCGATCGTCATGTTGGCGCAGAAGAACTCCGCCGTGAAATGGACCTTGAGCCAGCCGGTGTGATAGGCCAGCAGCGAGTAGGCGGCGGCGTGCGACTTGTTGAAGCCGTAGCCCGCGAACTTCTCCATCAGGTCGAACACCTCGTCGGCCTTCTCCTGACTGATGCCCTTCTCGGCCGCGCCCTTGCGGAAGATGACGCGGTGCTCGGCCATCTCCTCGGGCTTCTTCTTGCCCATGGCGCGGCGCAGCATGTCGGCGCCGCCCAAGGAATAGCCGCCCAGCACCTGGGCGGTCTGCATCACCTGCTCCTGGTAGACCATGATGCCGTAGGTCTCGGCCAGCACCGGCTCGACCAGCGGGTGCGGGTACTCGACCACCTCGCGGCCGTGCTTGCGCGCGACGAAGCTCGGGATCAGGTCCATCGGGCCCGGACGATACAGCGCGTTGAGCGCGATCAGGTCCTCCAGCCGGCTGGGCTTGGCGTCGCGCAGCATGCCCTGCATGCCACGGCTTTCGAACTGGAACACCGCCTCGGTCTTGCCGTCGGAGAACAGCTGGTAGGTCTTGCGGTCGTCAAGCGGGATGCGCTCGAAGGCGAACCCTTGCTGCGCCGGGTGGCGGCGCACGATGAACTCACGCGCGAGCTCCAGAATGGTCAGCGTGGCCAGGCCCAGGAAGTCGAACTTGACCAGGCCGACCGATTCGACATCGTCCTTGTCGTACTGGCTGACCGCCGACCCGCTGCCGGGCTGCTGATAAAGCGGACAGAAGTCGGTCAGCTTGCCGGGCGCGATCAGCACGCCACCGGCGTGCATGCCGATGTTGCGGGTCAGCCCCTCGAGCTCGCGGGCCAGCTCCAAGAGCGTCTTGACGTCTTCTTCCTTGGCCTCGCGCTCGGCCAGGATGGGC
>JBDLVJ010000040.1:0-3656 GCA_039804875.1 Pseudomonadota bacterium
GCGCACAGCGAGATCGTGGGCATGCTGCCCGAGGGCAACTGGATCAGCCGCGCGCCCAGCCTCAAGCGCAAGGCGATCCTGATCGCCAAGGTGCAGGACGAGGGCGGCCACGGCCTCTACCTGTATTCCGCCGCCGAAACCCTGGGCACCAGCCGCGACCAGATGCTGGACGACCTGCACAGCGGCAAGGCCAAGTACAGCTCGATCTTCAACTACCCGACGCTCAACTGGGCCGACGTTGGCGTGATCGGCTGGCTGGTGGACGGCGCGGCGATCATGAACCAGATCCCGCTGTGCCGCTGCTCGTACGGCCCCTATGCGCGCGCCATGATCCGCGTCTGCAAGGAAGAGAGCTTTCACCAGCGCCAGGGCTACGAAGCCTTACTGGTGATGATGCAGGGCACGGCCGAGCAGAAAGCGATGGTGCAGGACGCGGTCAACCGCACTTGGTGGAAGTGTCTGGCCATGTTCGGCCCGCCCGACGCCGACAGCCCCAACAGCGTGCAGGGCATGCGCTGGGGCATCAAGCGCATCAGCAACGACGACCTGCGCCAGAAGTTCGTCGACGCCACCGTGCCGCAGGCCAAGGTGCTCGGCGTGACCCTGCCCGACCCGGACCTGAAGTGGAACGAGGAACGCGGCCATCACGACTACGGACAGATCGACTGGGACGAGTTCTGGCAGACCGTCAACGGCAACGGTCCTTGCAACAAGGAGCGTCTGTCGACCCGCGTGAAAGCGCACAACGACGGCCAGTGGGTGCGCGATGCCGCGCTGGCCCACGCCCGCAAACAGCAACAACGAGCAATGAAGGAGGCAGCATGAGCGCCGCATTGAAGGAATGGCCCCTGTGGGAAGTTTTCGTTCGCAGCAAGCAGGGGCTTGAGCACAAGCACTGCGGCAGCCTGCACGCGTCCGACGCGCAGCATGCGCTCGAGATGGCGCGCGATGTCTACACCCGGCGCCAGGAAGGCGTGAGCATCTGGGTGCTGCCCTCGGTCCAGATCACCGCCAGCAATCCGGATGACAAGGGTGAACTGTTCGACCCGGCGGCCGACAAGATCTACCGCCATCCGACCTTCTACGAGATCCCGGAAGCCGTGGGGCACATGTAAATGAGCACGACCGCCAACTACCTGCTGCACCTGGCCGACAACGCCGTGGTGCTGGGCCAGCGCAACGCCGAATGGTGCGGCCACGGCCCGGCGCTCGAGGAAGACATCGCGCTGGCCAACGTCAGCCTGGACCTGATCGGTCAGGCCCGCCTGCTGTACCAGCAGGCGGCGACCGAGCTCGGCGGCGACGCCACCGAGGACCGGCTGGCCTATTTCCGCGATGTGGCCGAGTTCCGCAACTACACCCTGCTCGAGCTGCCGCACCACGGCGCGCTGGTCGGTTACGCCAAGTCCGATCTGGACTACGGCACCACCATCGTGCGCAACTTCCTCTACAGCGCGCTGATGGTGCTGGTCTGGGAGCGCCTGCAGCAGTCCAGTGACGCGCAGCTGGCCGCGATCGCCGCCAAGTCGCTGAAGGAGGTGCGCTACCACCTGCGCCACTCGCGCGACTGGCTGCTGCGCCTGGGCGACGGCACCGACGACTCGCACGCCCGCGTCCAGGCCGCGCTGGACCATCTGATGCCCTATACCCAGGAGTTCTGGACCGACAGCGGCATGGAAGCCGCCGCCGTGGCCGCTGGCGTCGGTGTCGATGTCGCCGCGCTCAAGTCCGACTGGGATTTGCTGGTCGACGATGCCCTGCTTGAGGCCACCTTGCAGCGCCCGAAGGGCGAGGGCTACGTGACCCAGGGCAAGAACGGCTTGCATTCCGAGCACCTCGGCTTCCTGCTGTCCGAGATGCAGGGCCTGGCCCGCGCCCACCCCAGCGCCCGCTGGTAAGCCCCCATGAACATCGTCGCCTCTGCCGATGCTTCCGATGCCGTGCAAGCGGCCTGGACCGCCTTGGAAACGCTGGCCGACCCGGAAATCCCGGTCGTGTCGCTGCGCGAACTCGGCATCCTGCGCGACGTGCGCCTGGGTGCCGACGGCCTGGAGGTGGTGATCACGCCGACCTACAGCGGCTGCCCGGCCATGGGCCAGATCGAGGACGACGTGCGCGCCACCCTGCAGGCCGCCGGCCTGCGGGGCCGTGTCATCACCCAGCTCGCCCCGGCCTGGACCACCGACTGGATGACCGACGCGGCGCGCGACAAGCTGCGCGCCTACGGCATCGCGCCGCCGCAGCATCGCTGCGCCAGCCAGCCGCTGCTGGGCGAGAGTCCGCTGCGCTTCGTGCGCCAGGCCGCCCGGCCCGAGTGGGTGCCCTGTCCGCATTGCGGCTCCAGCCATACGGTGGAGTCCTCGCATTTCGGCTCCACCGCCTGCAAGGCACTCTACAAGTGTCTGGACTGCCAAGAGCCGTTCGACTACTTCAAGCCGTATTAAGTTTTACCGGAGACACCCGCATGTCTGCCCCCCGTTTTCAAGAGCTCAAGGTCAAGCAAGTCAGCCCGGAAGCGGCTGGCTCGGTGGCCATCACCTTCGACATTCCCACCGAGGCGCGCGCCGACTTCCATTTCGAGCCCGGCCAGTTCCTGACCCTGCGCGCGACGGTCAACGGCCAGGAGGTGCGCCGCAACTACTCGATCAGCAGCCCGCGCAGCCGTCTGCACAAGAGCGGCGAGCTCGAGGTCGGCATCCGCCCGGTCGAGGGCGGCCTGTTCTCCAACTGGGCCGCGACCGCGATCCAGGCTGGTGACCGCATCAGCGTGCTGCCGCCCGAGGGCCGCTTCACGGTCAAGAAGGCGCGCGCGATCCACCGCGTCGGCTTTGCCGCCGGCTCCGGCATCACGCCGATCCTGTCGATCGCCGCCACCACGCTCGAGGAGCAGCCCGAGTCCAAGTTCACCCTGGTCTACGGCAACCGCCGCATGTCGAGCGTGATGTTCAACGAGGCGCTGCAGGATCTGAAGGACCGCTTCGCCGGCCGCTTCACCATGATCCACATCCTGTCGCGCCAGGCGCAGGAAGTCGATCTGCTGCAGGGCCGCATCGACGGCGCCAAGGTGCGCGCCCTCATCGACGCGCTGCTGCCGGTCCGGAGCATGGACGAGGTCTTCATCTGCGGCCCCGAGGCCATGATCGAGGTCGTCGAGCGGACGCTGGTCGAGGCCGGCGTGCCCGAGAGCCGGGTCCACAGCGAGCGTTTCGCGAGCTCGGCGGCGCAGGCGGCCAAGGTGCAGGCCGATACCGATGCCGCCAGCGTCAAGTCGGCCGCCGCCAAGGAGGTGCAGATGACCGTGCTGGTGGATGGCAAGGCGTTCGAGATCCCCGTCAGCCGCGACGAGCACCTGCTCGACGCCGCGCTGGGCGCCGGCCTGGATCTGCCGTTCTCCTGCAAGGCCGGCGTCTGCTGCACCTGCCGTTGCAAGGTGATGGAGGGCAGCGCCACCATGGACAAGAACTACACGCTCGAGGCCGACGAGGTCGCGCAGGGCTATGTGCTGAGCTGCCAGGCCCGTGCCGCGGCCGACACCCTCAAGCTGGTGCTGAGCTTCGATCACCGCTGAGTCACGCCGGGCGCCCGCGCGCCTGTCGCTTTTCGACCGTCGCCGCTGGGCCGGACCTCGAGTCTGGCTATAGTGGGGCGGTTTTTTC
>JBDLVJ010000041.1:0-2875 GCA_039804875.1 Pseudomonadota bacterium
GCCTTGATGGTGGTGGCCATGCCATAGAGTTCGAGCTTGGAATAGACGAACGGCTTGAACAGTTCGAGCGCCATCTTTTTCGGCAACCCGCACTGATGCAGCTTCAGTTCGGGGCCGACCACGATCACCGAACGGCCGGAATAATCGACGCGCTTGCCGAGCAGGTTCTGACGGAAGCGGCCCTGCTTGCCCTTCAGCATGTCGGACAGCGACTTCAGCGGCCGCTTGTTGGCGCCGGTGATGGCGCGACCGCGACGGCCGTTGTCGAACAGGGCGTCGACCGCCTCCTGCAACATGCGCTTCTCGTTGCGCACGATGATCTCGGGCGCGCGCAGTTCGATCAGCCGCTTCAGACGGTTGTTGCGGTTGATGACGCGGCGGTAGAGGTCGTTGAGGTCGGAGGTGGCGAAGCGGCCGCCGTCGAGCGGCACCAGCGGGCGCAGTTCCGGCGGGATCACCGGAATCACTTCCAGGATCATCCATTCCGGACGCGAGCCGGATTCGAGGAAGGCCTCGACCAGCTTCATCCGCTTGACCAGCTTCTTGCGCTTGGCCTCGGAGGTGGTCTCCTTGAGGTCGATCTTGAGCTGGGCGCGGTCGGCCTCGAGATCGATCGCCGACAGCATGTCGCGGATCGCCTCGGCGCCGATCTTGGCGGTGAAGGCGTCCTCGCCATACTCATCGACCGCGTTCATGTACTGCTCTTCGGTGAGCAGCTCGCGCAGCTTGAGCGGGGTCAGGCCGGGCTCGACCACGACGTAATTCTCGAAATAGAGAATCCGTTCGAGGTCCTTCAGGGTCATGTCGCACAGCAGGCCGATGCGCGACGGCAGCGACTTCAGGAACCAGATGTGGGCGACCGGGCTGGCCAGTTCGATATGGCCCATCCGCTCGCGCCGCACCTTGGCCAGGGTGACCTCGACGCCGCACTTCTCGCAGATGATGCCCCGGTACTTCATCCGCTTGTACTTGCCGCACAGGCACTCGTAGTCCTTGATCGGCCCGAAGATGCGGGCGCAGAACAGGCCGTCGCGCTCCGGCTTGAAGGTGCGGTAGTTGATGGTCTCGGGCTTCTTGATCTCGCCGTAGGACCACGAGCGGATCCGCTCGGGGCTGGCGATGGAAATCCGGATCTGGTCGAACGAGGGGGTGGCGCCCGCCTGACCGAAGATCTTCATAAGTTCATTCATCGACATGCTCCCGTGTGACCTTGTCGGGGGGTGGCGGCAGCGCGCGAAGCGCGCCGCCACAGGTCAGACCTTTTAGAAATCCCGCTGGGTGAGTTCGACGTTGAGGCCAAGGGAGCGCAATTCCTTGACCAGCACGTTGAACGATTCCGGGATGCCTGCCTCGAAGGTGTCGTCGCCGCGCACGATCGCCTCGTACACCTTGGTGCGGCCGGACACGTCGTCCGACTTCACCGTCAGCATTTCCTGCAAGGTATACGCGGCACCGTAGGCTTCGAGCGCCCACACTTCCATTTCACCGAAGCGCTGCCCGCCGAACTGCGCCTTGCCGCCCAACGGCTGCTGGGTGACCAGCGAGTACGGACCGATCGAACGGGCGTGGATCTTGTCGTCCACCAGATGGTGCAGCTTCAGCATATAGATGTAGCCGACGGTGACCTGACGGTCGAACGGCTCGCCGGTACGGCCATCGATCAGGGTGACCTGACCGGAGGGCGAGCGGTTGGCCTTGGTCAACATCGCGCAGATGTCGCTTTCGCGGGCGCCGTCGAACACCGGGGTGGCGATCGGCACGCCCGGGGTCAGGTTGGTCGCCAGCTCGACGATCTCGGCATCGCCCAGGCCGGCGATCTCCTCGGCGAAGATGGTGTCGCCGTAGACGTCCTTCAGCTTGTCACGCATGTCGGTCAGCGCGGCGGTCTGCCGCTTGACCTGATCCAGCACCGCCCCGATCTGCTCGCCCAGGCCGGCACAGGCCCAGCCGAGGTGGGTTTCGAGGATCTGCCCGACATTCATGCGCGACGGCACGCCGAGGGGGTTCAGCACCAGATCGACCTGACGCCCGTCCTCGAGATACGGCATGTCCTCGAGCGGCATGATGCGCGACACGACGCCCTTGTTGCCGTGACGGCCGGCCATCTTGTCGCCCGGTTGCAGCTTGCGCTTCACCGCGACGAACACCTTGACCATCTTCATCACGCCGGGCGGCAGTTCGTCGCCGCGCTGGAGCTTCTCGACCTTGTTCTCGAACCGCTCCTGCAACTTCTCGACCTGCTGGTCGAAGGCGCGCTTGAGCTGTTCGACCTCGCTCATCACCGCATCGTCGTCGATGGCGATCGCCCGCCACGCGCTGGGATGCAGGGTGTCGAGCACATCGTCGGCCAGCACCACCCCGGCGCGGACGCCGCGCGGGCCGGTGACCACCTTGTGGCCGATGATCTGCTGCTTGAGGCGGACGAAGAACGAGCGTTCGAGAATGGCGCGTTCGTCGTCGCGGTCCTTGGCCAGACGCTCGATCTCGGCCCGCTCGATCGCCAAGGCGCGCTCGTCCTTCTCGACGCCACGGCGGGAGAAGACGCGGACCTCGACGATGGTGCCGGCGACGCCCGGGGGCAGCCGCAGGCTGGTGTCGCGCACGTCCGAGGCCTTTTCGCCGAAGATCGCCCGCAGCAGCTTCTCTTCCGGGGTCATCGGGCTTTCGCCCTTTGGCGTGATCTTGCCGACCAGGATGTCGCCCGGCTTGACCTCGGCGCCGATATAGACGATGCCGGCCTCGTCGAGGTTCTTCAGCGCCTCTTCACCGACATTCGGGATGTCGCGGGTGATTTCTTCCTGGCCCAGCTTGGTGTCGCGGGCCATCACCTCGAAGTCCTCGATGTGGATCGAGGTGAACACGTCGTCGCGGACGA
>JBDLVJ010000042.1:0-5556 GCA_039804875.1 Pseudomonadota bacterium
CTTGAGGCGAGTTCAGGCGAGCTCGGCGCGCATGTGGTCGATCACGGCCTTGTAGTCGGCCTGACCAAAGATCGCGCTGCCGGCGACGAAGGTGTCGGCGCCCGCGTCGGCGACACCTCGGATGTTCCCGGCCTTGATGCCGCCATCGACTTCGAGCCGGATATCCTTGCCGCTGGCCTCGATGCGCTTGCGTGCCGCTTCGATCTTGCGCAGCGCGCTGTCGATGAAGCCCTGGCCACCGAAGCCGGGGTTGACGCTCATGATCAGGATCAGGTCGATGTCGTCGATCACCCAGTCCAGCACGTCGAGCGATTCGGCCGGGTTGAACACCAAGCCGGCCTTGAGGCCGCGCGCCTTGATGGCCTGCACGCTGCGATGCACATGGGTCGAGGCGTCGGGGTGAAAGCTGATCAGGTCGGCGCCGGCATCGGCGAAATCGGCGGCCAGCGCATCGACCGGCTGCACCATCAGGTGGACGTCGATCGGCGCGGGCGTGCCGTCGGGCTTGAAGGCGTGCTTCTTGAGGGCCTTGCAGACCATCGGTCCGAAGGTCAGGTTCGGGACATAGTGGTTGTCCATCACGTCGAAATGGATCCAGTCGGCGCCGGCGGCCAGCACATGGCGGACCTCCTCGCCCAGGCGGGCGAAGTCGGCCGAGAGGATGGAGGGGGCGATGCGGTAGGTGCTCATGCGCGAGATTGTGGCAGCTTTGCGTCGCCGCGCCACCCACCCTGGCCAGCCCTGCGGCCGACAAGGTGCGCGAAGCTGGTTAGGATTGGCACATGCCCCAACACCAGTTCGCCGTCCACGTCAGGCCCGAGTACCTGCCCGCGCAGTCTTCACCGATGGAAGACTCCTATGTCTTTTCCTACACGGTCACGATCTCGAACACCGGCTCGGTGCCGGCGCAGCTGATCGCGCGTCACTGGGAAATCGAGGATGCCTTCGGCGACACCCAGGTGGTCGATGGCCTGGGCGTGGTCGGTCGCCAGCCCCTGCTCCAGCCCGGCGAGGCGTTCCAGTACGCCAGCAGCGCGCGGCTGCAGACGGCCATGGGCATCATGAGCGGGCATTACTTCTGCGTCGGCGTCGACGGCCACCGCTTCGAGGTGGCGATCCCGACCTTCGTGCTGCGCGTCGAGGGCGCGGGCGGCGACCAGCCCCGACACTGATGGCGCACCCGATGGGCGAATTCGAACTGATACGTCGCTATTTCCAGCGCCCCGGCGCCAACCCGCCCGGCGTGGTGCTGGGCGTGGGCGACGACTGCGCGCTGCTGGCGCCCGAGCCCGGCCAGCGGCTGGCGGTCTCGACCGACATGCTGGTCGAAGGCCGGCATTTCTTCACCGATGTCGATCCGCAGGCGCTGGGCCACAAGGCGCTCGCGGTCAACCTGAGCGACCTGGCCGCGATGGGCGCCAGCCCGCTCGGCTGCACGCTCGCGCTCGCGCTGCCGCGCGCAGACGAGGCCTGGCTGGCCGGCTTCAGCCACGGCCTGTTCGAACTGGCCGATGCCGCGGCCTGTCCGCTGGTCGGCGGCGACACCACCAAGGGCCCGCTGAACCTCTGCATCACGGTGTTCGGCCAGGTGCCACCGGGCCAGGAACTGCGGCGCAGCGGCGCGCGCGCCGGCGACGAGGTCTGGGTCAGCGGCCAGCTCGGCGACGCGCGGCTGGCGCTCGACGCGCTGCTGGGCGAGATAGACTTGGCGCCCGAGGTGCTGGCGCGCGCGCGCCAGCGGCTCGAGCGCCCGACACCCCGGCTCGCGCTGGGGCTGGCGCTGCGCGGCATCGCCAGCGCCGCCGCCGATGTCAGCGACGGCCTGTGCGGCGACCTGGGCCATATCCTGGCCGCCTCGGGCGTCGGAGCCGAGCTGGTGGCCGACGCGCTGCTGGCCTCGAGCGCCATCAGCGCCGACCTGCGCGCCCTGCCGCGCGAACGCGCGCTGCGCTGCGCGCTGGCCGGCGGCGACGACTACGAGCTGATCTTCACCGCGCCGGCTGACGCGCGCGACGCCGTGCGGCGGGCCGCCCGCTCGACGGCCACGCCCGTCACGCGCCTGGGCCGCATCACGGCCGAATCCGGCCTGCGCTGGCGAGACGCCTCCGGCCAGCCACTCGATCTGGCCTGGGCCAGCTTCGACCATTTCGCCTGAATCCTCCATGAACCCCACTGAAACCGAACGCCCGGCGCGCGACGCCGCCTCGCTGGTGCTGCTGCGTGACGGCAGCAGCGGACCCGAGGTGCTGCTGCTGCGCCGCCACGTCGACTCCCGCGTCATGGGCGGCGTCCATGTCTTTCCGGGCGGCAAGCTGGACCCGGCCGACCGCAGCCCCGATGCGCTGGCCGCGCTCGACCTCGAGGCCGGCTTGCTGCTGGCGCGCCTTGACGAGCCCGAACTGAGCCAGGACAAGGCCGCCGGCCTGCACCTGGCGGCGCTGCGCGAAACCTTCGAGGAGGCCGGCCTGCTGCTGGCCGCAGGCGCCGACGCCACCGCCAGACAGGCCCTTGCGGACCGCCAGGCCGCTGGCGAAGCGCTGGCCGATGCCATGGCCGCGCTGGGCCTGCGCTGGCAGACCAGCGCCATCCTGCCCTGGTCGCGCTGGATCACGCCGCGCCACCCGGCGGCGGGAGCCGCCTTCGACACCCGCTTCTTCCTGGCCAGGCTGCCGGCGGGCCAGGAAGCCAGACATGATGGTCACGAAACCACCGAGGCCGTCTGGCTGGCGCCGCGCCAGGCACTGGCGCTGCACGCCGAACACCGGCTCGAACTGGTGCCGCCCCAGCTCATGAGCCTGGTCAAGCTGGCGCGCCATGCCGATGTGGACAGCGCCTGGAACGAGGCGCTGGCTGCCCGTCCGCCACGCATCCAGCCCGAGGCCAGCGAGATCGACGGCGAACGCCTGCTGTGCCTGCCCGGCGATCCGCTGCACTCGGTGCGTGAACGCGCGCTACCCGGCCCGACCCGGCTGCGCTGGCTGCCACGCCGCTTCGAGCCCCTCGGGGGGTTCGAGGCCTGGTTCGACTGAACAACTCAATTGCCATGGAAACCTCCCACAAGCCTTTTCCGAGGACCGAGCCGATCCTGCGCCCCGATCGCCGCTTCCTGTTCTCGCGCCTGTCGCATCTGATCGCGCTGGGCTTCGGCTCCGGCCTGAGCCGGCTGGCGCCCGGCACCGTCGGCACGCTCTGGGCCTGGATCGCCTTCCTGCTGATCGACCGCCTCGCCCTGCCGGGCGACACCGGCTGGGCGCTGATCATCGGCGCCACGCTGCTGACGGGCTGGTGGGCCAGCGTCGCGACCGTCGCCCGCACCGGGGTGGCCGACCCGGGCTACATCGTGATCGACGAGGTGGTCGCGTTCTGGCTCGTGCTCTGGCTGGCGGCGCCGGTCGGCTTCTGGGGCCAGTTCTGGGCCTTCTGGCTGTTTCGCTACTTCGACGCCGCCAAGCCCGGGCCGGTGCGCTGGGCCGACCAGGCCTTCAAGGGCTGGGGCTGGCGCGGCGGCTGGGGCATCATGTTCGACGATCTGGTGGCGGCTGGCTGCACCCTGCTCGTGATCGCCTTCTGGCGCTGGCTCTGAACCCGCTCGAAACTACGCATCCTTTATCGACCAGTGCCATGAAAACCGACGATCCGGACATCCTGCAACTCTGCATCCACCTCACGCGGGTGCTCAAGGCACGCGGCTGGATGATGGCAGCGGCCGAGAGCTGCACCGGCGGCCTGATCGCCGCCTGCTGCACGGCCTTGAGCGGCTCGAGCGACTGGTTCGAGCGCGGCTTCGTCACCTACTCCAACGCCGCCAAGACCGAGCAGCTCGGCGTGCCGGCGGCGCTGATCGAGGCCCATGGGGCGGTCAGCGAACCGGTGGCGCGCGCGATGGCGCTGGGCGCGGTCGCGCATTCCAGAGCCCAGGTCAGCGTGGCGGTGACTGGCGTGGCCGGCCCGACCGGCGGCAGCGCCGACAAGCCGGTCGGCCTGGTCTGGTTCGGCTGGGCCGTGGGCAATCAGGCCTGGACCGAATACAGGCGCTTCGACGGCGACCGCGACGCGGTGCGCGCGGCGACGGTCGAGCATGCGCTGCGGGGGCTGCTGGCACGGCTGAACGCGGCCTGAGCCGCGCTGGCCCGACCCACGCCTCAGGGCAGTGGCCGCAGCGGCTCCATGGCGTGGTGCGGATGCCCCAGGCGCCGGATCACCTCCTTGACGATGCCGAACATCAGCGCCCGGTCGCGGCTCGGGTGGTCGGAGAAACGGACCCGGGTCGCGCCGATCTCGGCGCCGTCGGGCTCGTCCGCGTCTTCCGAAGTCAGAAATACCAGCGACAGCGCATACCGAGCCAGCAGCGGCCCGCAGGCCGCCCAGTCGCGGCTCCAGGCCGGCAGCGCCTGAGCTCCGGCCCAGAGCGTGCCGACGCTCTCGTAGCATTCCTCGATCTGCTGGTGGCCCAGCAATTGCGCGAGCTGGCGCTCCTTGGCGATGCAGCTGCGGAAATAGTCCTGGTCGCTGATGCGCATGTCGATCTCCTCACGATGGATGCTGAAACCATTGAATGCGCGGATGGCCCGGGCGTCAAGTCTGGCCGGCTCAGGCGACTTCGCCCCCCTGGCACCCAGCCGGTCGATCAGCGCCGCGCTGCCTGCCGCGCCGGAAATCAGTCCTGCTGGAATCCCAGCAGCTTGAACGGGGTTTCGAACAGTATCTGGTTCCTGACCACGGGATCGGGCACCTGGCGCTCGAACAGGCTCAGCAAGGCCCCGATGTCCAGACGCTGCCTGGCACGCAGATGCGGCCAGTCCGAGGCCCACAGGCAATGGGCCGGGCCATAGGCGGCCAGTATTTCGGCCACATGGCGGTCCGCATCCGGGTAGGGATACTCGAGGGCCGAGAATTTGTCGAATCCGGACAGCTTGATGTGACAGCGGCCGGTTTCAGCCAGCGCCAGCAAGGCGAAAAAGCCCGCGCCCTGCGGTCCGTCGCGCAGGTCGGGCCGGCCGCAATGATCGATCAGGAATCGCGCCGATGAGTGTCTGATGGCCGGGGCCAGCTGCGTGATCTGGTCGTCCCGGACCTGTATCTGCACCAGCAGGTCGGCGGCGGCCAGGCGCTCCCAGAACTTCTCATGACCGGCGTAGCCATCCGCCCCCAGCAGCGCGAAGTTGTGCGCGATGCCGACCACGCCGCGCGCCTTGAGCTCCTGCAGCTCGGCGGCGCCGCAGGAGACATCCGCGATCGCGATGCCCTTGAAGCGGTTACCGCCCGTCTCGATCGCGTCGAGCAGACAACGGTTGTCGGCGCCATAGCCGGAGTTCGGCTGCACCAGCAAGGCATGGCTGATGCCATGGCTGTCCATCAGATGGCGCAGATAGCTCGCCGGCGCGATCTCACCACCCGCAGGACGGTAGGCCACGTCCGGATGATACGGAAAATTCAAGGGATCGAACACATGGCAATGTGTGTCGATCTTCGGAAACCCGACGTCAACCGGCCGCTGCGACTCAGGATTCATGCTGATGCTCTGTTTCGGTGCGAATCAGGCACCGCAGCATTTCT
>JBDLVJ010000043.1:0-3401 GCA_039804875.1 Pseudomonadota bacterium
TCGCGGCGGTGGCCCAGGTCTGCCGCGAGCGCGAGCGGCGCGGACGCCACACCCTGATCTGCATCGGCGAAGGCGCAAAGACCAGCGGCGGCGCGCTGACGGTCGAGCGCCGCATCGCCGACAGCCCCGACCCGCTGCGCCTGGGCGGGGTCGCGCATGTGCTGCGCGAACAGCTGCAACCCCTGCTGGAGAGCGAGGTGCGCGCGACCGTGCTGGGCCATGTGCAGCGCGGCGGCGCGCCAACCCCGTTCGACCGCGTGCTCGCGACCCAGTTCGGCAACGAGGCCGCGCAGCTGCTGATGGCGGGACACCACGACCAGATGGTGACGCTGCAGGGCGAACGCCTGGCCAGCCTGCCGCTGGCCGAGGTGGCGCACCAGTCGCGCCAGGTGCCGCTCGACCATCCGCTGCTGCGCACGGCAAGGCAGATCGGGGTCTCGCTGGGCGAGGACTGAGCCAGACGCTGGCCTGGCGCCGGCCGGGTCGGCACCTTGACGCGGCTCAGCCGCGCGGTGGCAGCCGCCCGAAGGCGTCGAGCGCCAGGCAGAGGTCGGCCCAGGACTTGGCCTTCTCGCCCGGGCTGCGCAGCAGATAGGCCGGGTGGTAGCTGACGACCAGCGGCAGGCGCCGGCCGCCAATCTCGACCTCGTGCACCTGGCCGCGCAACTTGCCCAGCGGCAGCTTGCGCAGCGCCTCGGCGCCGGGCCGGGTCGAATGCGCCAGCAGCGTGTGCGCCGCGAAGCGCCCGAGCGCGAGGATGAAGCGCGGCTGCAGCAGCTCGATCTGGCGCAGCAGCCAGGGCTCGCACTGCGCGATCTCGACCGGCTCGGGATTGCGGTTCTGCGGCGGACGGCACTTGATCACGTTGGCGATGTAGACCTGGTGCTCGCGCGACAGGCCCATCGCGGCCAGCATGCGGTCGAGCAGCTGGCCGGCGCGGCCGACGAAGGGCAGGCCCTGGCGGTCCTCCTCCTCGCCCGGCGCCTCGCCGACGATCAGCCAGTCGGGCGCGGGGTCGCCCATGCCGGGCACGGCATGACGGCGCCGGGTACCGAGCTCGCAGGCGCTGCAGGCACGGATCGCCTCCATCAGCGCCGCCTGGTCGGCCGGCATCTCGGCCGGCACCTTGGCGGGCAAGACGGCCAGCGGGATGACGGCCCGCGCGGGCGCGGGCGGCGGCGGAACCAGGGCAACGGGCGTCGTCGTCGCAGGACGAATAGGCACAGGGGAGGCGGTCACCGGGCGCTCCGCCCTCGCCTCCTGCTGCGGCGCTCGCGTGGCGCTTGGGGGCGCTGCCATGGCACCACGTCCGGGCGCGGCGGGGGCGGACAGACGTGCCGCTGGCTCCGGCGCCAGCGCTTCCCGCCACCAGCAGTTGATGCCCATCTCGGCCAGCATGGCGCCATGGCGGGCATCGAGCCCGGGCCAGATTGGCCCGGCATCGGCGTCGCCGCTGACGGCCGCAGCCTGAAGTTCGATTCCGCTCATGCGCCGACCTCCGCCCGAGCCTGGGACATGGCCGACACCAGCGGCAGGCTCATGACCACGGCGTCCTCGCGCTGTGCGCCATCCGCCGGGTAGTAGCCGCGGCGCAGGCCGACCTGTCGGAAGCCCTGGCGCTCGTAGAGCGCGCGCGCACCCTGGTTGCCGGCGCGCACTTCCAGCCACAGGCATTCGGCGCCCTGCCACAGCGACCAGGCCTGCAGCGCCTCCAGCAGCAGGCGGGCGCAGCCCTGGCGCCGATGCAGCGGCACGCTGGTGATGTTGAGCAGATGGCTTTCGCGGTAGCCCGGCATCGCGACCAGATAGGCCAGCAGCAGGCGACCATCGGCCAGGCGCGGCGCATCGGCCCAGGCGGGTGGATCATCGGGCAGTGAGGGCGTGACCAGCAGCTGGCACCAGTAGCCGGCCGTGATCGAGTCGCGGAAATGGCCCTCGCCCCAGGGATGGGCATGGGTGACGCGCTCGACCCCGGCCACCAGGGGCAGCGTGGATGCGTCCAGCGCCAGCAACGCCCAGGGACGGCCGTCACCGGCGGGGTCCGAGGCCAGCCAGGACGGCGCGGCGCTGGGTGCGATAGCCAGGCTCACGCGCCGGCTCCCGCGCTGGCGACAGCAGCAGCAGCCGCCGCCGCGAGCTTTTCGGCCTTGAGGCGCTCGCGTTCCTCGGTGGTCTGGGCGACCTTGTCGCGCACATCGAGCGGCTGGGCCGCCGCCGCCACCACCGCGCCACCGGCGGCCCAGAGCGCGGGCGCCAGCCTCAGCATCGCGGCGGCGGCGGGCCAGGCGGCCTCCTGGGGCGCGGCCTGCCAGGCGGCGGACAGGCGCGGGCCATAGACCGGCACCGCGTTGCCGGCCAGCAGCGGGGTCGAGCCGGTGCCGGCCTCGGGCCAGCCGTCGGCGAGCTGCAGCGCTTCGGGCGCGCTGAGCCAGGGTCCGCCGCCCAGGCGCGGCTGTGCCGGAGCGCCGGCCAGCACCAGCTCGGCGACATAGAGTTCGTCCATGCGCGCGTCAAGCGCGGCGACGATGCGGTCCGGACAGGCCTCGCCACGCTGCTCAAGCTGCCAGCGCGCCTGCTCGGCGACGGCCAGCAGGGTGTTGACCGGCAGCACCGGAATGCCACCGGGACGGGCCGCGAAGGCCAGGCCCTGCACCACCGCGCAGGCGGTGCGCAAGCCCGTGAAGGAACCGGGCCCGCAACCGAAGGCGATCGCGTCGAGCTCGGCCAGCCTCCAGCCGGCCCGCGCCAGCAGCGAACGGATCAGCGGAATCAGCGTGGCCGAGGCCTGGGCACCGCCAATGCCCTCGTGCAGCAACCAGCCTTCTGGCTGGTCCGGGCAGCCCAGCGCGACGCTCAGGCGGTCAGTGCTGGTGTCGAGCGCGAGCACCCGGGCCCCGGGCGGCAGGGTGGCGGGCAGGTCGGCGTAGGAAGAGAGGGGCGCGGCGGAAACGGACATGACGTGATTATCCTTGGCACGGATAATGACGCCATGCTGGAGCGATTTCGAACCATAAAATTCGCGGGCGTCTCGCTGCTGGCCTTGCTGCTGAGCGGCACGGGGCAGGCCCAGATCGCCACCGATGCCGAGCACCAGGCGCCCTGGGCGGAGTCTCGGCGGACGACGCTACCACCCGAGGTCGCCAGCCTGTTGGCGCGCGCCAAGCTGCCGGCCGATGCGCTCGCCGCCGTCGTGCTCGAAACGCGGCCCGACAGCGCGCCGCTGCTGGCCTGGCGCGCCGACGCGCCGGTCAACCCGGCGTCCACGCTCAAGCTGGTCACGACCTATGCCGCGCTCGACCGGCTCGGGCCCGATTTCCGCTGGCAGACCCGGGTCTACAGCGACGGGACGGTGCGCGACGGCACGCTGCATGGCGATCTCTACCTGCAAGGCGGTGGCGACC
>JBDLVJ010000044.1:0-5100 GCA_039804875.1 Pseudomonadota bacterium
GTCCTGGACAAAAATGCCCCAGGCTTGTAGCATCAAGACCCACGCCGTCACCGGCAGGCCCCTGAACCCCTCGATCGACACCCATGGCCGGACTATTCAACAAGCTCCCGGGTTTCCAGCAAACCCCAGCCGGTGCCGAGCGGGTCACTCTGCGCCACCTGCCCCGGATCGCCTGGCTCGGCACGCTTTTGTTGCTGCTGCCGTCGCTGCTGGCCCGGCTCGCCATCTGGCTCGATTTCAGCCTTGAGAGCCCGGGCATGGTCGATATCTATGTGATCAGCCTCATCATCCTGCTCTGGACGGTGCTATTCACGGTCGGGATTGGCGCCTTCATTGTGCTGGTCATGAAGGGACCGGCCTATGTGGCCGACCCCTATCCATTGAACGACGCCGACGAACTCTGATTCCGTCGAACTCAGAATTCGAGCACGATCTTGCCGAAATGCCGGCCCGAGGCCTGATGCCGGAAGGCGTCGGCGATCTGCTCCAGCGGAAAGCTGCGGTCGATCACGGGTCGCATGGCGCTGGCTTCAATCGCGCGTACCATGTCGAGCTGCTGCTGACGGCTGCCCACGATCAGGCCCTGCAGCCGGCCTTGCTTCGCCATCAAGGCCGCCGTCGGCACCTCGCCGCTGAAGCCGGTCAAGACCCCGATCAAGGCGATATGGCCGCCGACCTTGAGCGCGGCGATCGATTGCGGCAGGGTGGCCGGGCCACCGATCTCGACCACATGGTCCACGCCTTTTCCACCCGCCAGTTCGAACGCCTTGGCGCCCCAGTCCGCCTGGGTCCTGTAGTTGATGACGTGGTCGGCCCCCAGCGCCTGCAGGCGTTCGAGCTTCTCGTCCGAGGACGAGGTCGCTATCACGGTGGCCCCCATCAGCTTGGCAAATTGCAGCGCAAACACCGACACCCCGCCGCTGCCCATCACCAGCACCGTGTCGCCGGCCTTGAGTCCGCCATTGACCACCAGCGCGCGCCAGGCGGTCAGCCCAGCCGTCGTCAAGGTAGCGGCTTCTGCATGGCTGAAGCCCGCCGGGGCGCGGGTGAAGCCATGCGCCGGCCTGACCACCGCTTCACGGGCATAGCCGTCTACCCCATCGCCCGGCACGGTGGAAAAGTCTGCCACCTTCGGGCCGCCGTCGAGCCAGCCCGGGAAGAAGCAGGACACGACAGGGTCGCCGACCTGGAATTCCTCCACCCCCGGTCCCACCGCTTCCACGACGCCGGCGCCGTCCGACATCGGGATGCGGCCATCGGCCGTTGGCAGCACGCCGATGGCCACCGCGTAGTCATGGAAGTTGAGCGAGCTGGCGTGCAGGCGAACCCGGATCTCTCCAGCGCCCGGTGCGCCCGGTTCGGTGTCGTCGCACAGTTGCAGCTGGTCGATTGCGGCAGGGGCACGCAGGTGGATGGCTTTCATGGGGCGGGGGGCTTTCGGGTGAGGGGTGTTGCAGGCCAATTTCAGCCCTGGAGCGACCGGATTTCGTCAGCGGCCTGAAATCGTTCAAGACAAGAATCTTGTGTTTCCAATCTCAACCCGAATCATGATAGCCCACCACCCAGCCGTTCCCTCCCTGGCCCCGACCGGCCGCCTGCGCGCCGTCATCAACCTTGGCAATCCCATCCTCGCCAAGCGTGATGACCCGTCCGGTCAGCCCGTCGGCGTCTCGGTCGATCTCGCATCGGAACTGGCGCGCCGTCTCGGTGTCGAGGCCGAATTCCTGCTGGTCGAGAAGGCCGCCGATTCGGTCGCCGCCGTGAACGAGGGCAGGGCGGACATCGGCTTTTTCGCGGTCGATCCCGCGCGCGGCGCCGAGATCGCCTTCACCGCGCCCTACCTGCTGATCGAGGGCGCCTATCTGGTGCGCGACGACTCTTGCCTGCGGGCCAATGACGAGGTGGACCGCGCCGGCACCCGGGTCGCGGTCGGCCAGGGCAGCGCCTACGACCTGTTCCTGAGCCGCGAACTCAAACAAGCCGAGATCGTGCGCGCGCCCTCGTCGCCCGATGTGGTGCCGGCCTTCCTGGAGCAGGGGCTGGAGGTCGCTGCCGGCGTCAAGCAGCAGCTCGAGATGGATGCGGCGCGCCTGCCTGGCCTGCGCCTGCTGCCCGGGCGCTTCATGGTGATCCGGCAGGCGATGGGAACTGCCAAGGCGGCGGGCCCGCAAGCGGCGGACCATGTCGCGGCCTTCGTCGAGGCCATGAAGGCGTCGGGTTTCGTGGCGGCGGCCTTGCAGCGCCACGGTATCGACGGTGTTACGGTCGCGCCAGCGGCTTGAAAATTCCCGCCAGGAGAACTCTGGCGGCGCGGCGGTTGTTGCTAGACTCAGTAGATTGGTCAATATGATAAAAATGAGGCCTGGACAGGCCGCGTGCCACCTAGATATCTCTCATTGTCCGACAATGCCAGTACCGTAAGGCAGCGGCATGCTCGCCTCTCCGAGCTGATCCCGAAGCCGGCAAGATCGTCGATGACTGCGGCATCGAGTCGCTTGAAGTGATGATGTTGGAAGAGTGAGTGATTTATGCTGATTACAAGACTGAAACTGAAGAACTGGCGCAATTTCCGTGATGTCGATGTGCCGTTGGGCTCACGGACCTACCTGATTGGCGCTAATGCATCGGGCAAGTCGAACCTGCTGGATGTGTTCCGCTTCCTGCGCACTTTGGCGCAGACCGAAGGCGGCGGCTTGCAGAAAGCCCTGAAGGAACGCGGTGGACTGACCAGGTTGCGCAGTCTTCATGCACGCAAGGACCCCGAGGTTCGCATCGAGGTGGAGCTGTCGGATTCGATGGCGGCAAAGGCGCCGACCTGGCGTTATGTGCTGGCGTTCAAGTCGGAAGGCAAGGGCCAGCAGCGCGTGTTGATCAGCGAAGAGCGTGTCGAGCATCTGGGCCAGGAATTGCTGCATCGCCCCAACCAGGATGATCTTCAGGATCTCCAGCGCTTGACGCAGACCCATCTGGAACAGATCAACAACAACGAGCCGTTCCGGGCTCTGGTCGAGGACTTTTCCGCCACGACCTATCTGCATCTGGTGCCGCAGTTGCTCAAGCACGGCGGCGAGATCAGCGCCCGCGTGATGGAAAACGATCCCTTTGGCCAGGGGCTGATGCAGCGCATTGCCCAGACCAACAAGAGGACCCGCGAGGCGCGACTCAGGCGCATTGCCCAAGCCCTGGCGCAGGCCGTTCCCCTGTTCTCGGAGTTGCGCTTCGCCCAGGATGAAGTCACGGGCTTGTGGCATCTAGAAGCCAACTTCACGCATTGGCGCGTGCATGGCTCCTGGCAGAAGGAGGACCAGTTTTCCGATGGCACGCTGCGCCTGATCGGCCTGCTGTGGGCCTTGCAGGCGGGGGATGGCCTGTTGTTGCTGGAAGAGCCTGAGCTGTCGCTGAACGACGGCATCGTCCAGCACATTCCGCTGATGATCGACCGCGTGCTGCGCGGCCTGAAAAAACCGGCCTCGGCACGCCAGGTGCTGATCAGCACGCACAGCGAGGTGTTGCTGAGCCAGGTCACCGATCCACAATCGGTCTTGCTGATCGAGCCGGGGGTCAATGGCTCCACCGTGCGCCAGCCGGTGTCCGATGAGCTGCAGGCGATAGAGCACGGGCTCAATCCTGCCGAGGTCTTGCTGCCAAAGACCAAGCCGCAATCGCTGGACCAGTTCGGGTTGTTCTCATGAGTCGTATCCTCGTCGTCGGTGAGGACGCCCTGTGCTGTGCCCTCGGCGAGCGCCTGGTCGCGGCCTGTTTGCCGGGCTGGAAGTTGGCGCAGACCTCGATCGATACCAAGGGAGTGACCAAGCTGCAGCCGGCCTTGCCACGTTATATCGGCTTGGCTCAGCATCTGTATCCGGTGTTGTGCATCGCCGACACCGACGGGCAGTGTGTTGTGGAATTGCGCGCCAAGTGGCTGCCACAAGCCCATGAGCGCTTCGTCTTGCGCCTGGCTATCACCGAAGCCGAAAGTTGGGTGCTTGCTGACCGTCAGGGCTTTGCGCAGACACTTGAGGTGCCTCTGAACAAGCTGCCGCAATGTCCCGATGAGGAATCCGATCCCAAACGCTTGATCCTGACCTTGGTGAAGAAGTCGAAAATCCGACTGTTCCGTGATGAGGTCGTCTCGTCCACCGACCCCAGCAAGCCCGGCACTGGCTACAACTTGCATCTCGGGGCATTTGTCCGCAATCGATGGGATGCTCGGGGCGCAGCGCAACATTCGCCCAGCCTGGCCCGGGCGGTGAAGCATCTGGAAAGACTGGGAGCCGAGCATGTCTGAAGCGATGGCTACCAAGCGCCCCCTGATCATCAGCTCGCCTTTCGAGCGACCAGCTGCGGCTGGCTTCTAAACTGGCAGGCTATGTTGCGCCGCATTCACCACATCGCCATCATCTGCTCGGACTACCAGCGCTCCCGGCATTTCTATACCGAGATCCTGGGCCTGCGCCTGATCGCCGAGCATTACCGCGCCGAGCGCCAGTCGTACAAGACCGATCTGGCGCTGCCCGATGGCAGCCAGATCGAGCTGTTCTCCTTCCCGCAGCCGCCGGCCCGTCCGACCCGCCCCGAAGCCTGCGGCCTGCGCCATCTGGCCTTTGCGGTCGATGATGTCGCGCGCTGCAAGGCCGAGCTCGAGGCGCGCGGGGTAGCGGTCGAGGAAGTCCGTGTCGACGAGTACACCGGGCGCCGCTTTGTCTTCTTTGCCGACCCCGACGGCCTGCCGCTGGAGCTGTACCAGGACTGAGACTGCGCCCGCGCCGCCAGCAGGTCGGCAGCCGTTTTGTGTAAAAATCGGGCACTAGCATTGAGCTTTCCTCAGCGCGGCCCCGGCCGCGTTTTCCGTTTCTGGACACCCTTATGTTGAACATCACGCTTCCCGACGGTTCGCTTCGCCAGTTTCCCGGCCCGGTCACGGTGGCCGAGGTGGCGGCCTCGATCGGCTCCGGCCTGGCCAAGGCCGCGCTGGGCGGCAAGGTCGATGGCAAACTGGTCGACACCAGCTATCTGCTCGAGCAGGACGCCGCCCTGGCCATCGTCACCGCCAAGGACGCCGACGGCCTGGAGCTGATCCGCCACTCGACCGCCCACCTG
>JBDLVJ010000045.1:0-5234 GCA_039804875.1 Pseudomonadota bacterium
CCCAGCCCGCCAGCAGCACCGCGGCGGCGCCAAGCCAGCTCGCCGGGCGGGCGCTGTCGAGCCGCAGACCGAAATAGCGGAACTCGCCGCCGATCACGGCTTCGAGCTCGAGGCGATACAGCAGCTCGACCAGGGCGCAGCCGCCCAGCAGGGCCAGCGCGCCGGCACCGGCTCGCGCCAGCGCCCCCGGCAGCCAGAGCGCGGGACTGCGACCCCGGACCAGGGCCCAGGCCTGGGCGATCAGTCCGGCCAGACCCTGCGGCGCGCGCATGACCATGAACAGGAACAGCAGGCCCAGGTAGAGCGGCCAGGCCGGCGTCCATTCGGACAGCAGCGCACTGCTGATGACCCACAGCGCCGCGCCCAGCACGGGCCCGAGGAAATAGCCGGCGCCGCCTAGGAAGGTGAACAACAGCCAGGACGCCGAGCGCTGCGCACCCAGCACCTCGGCGCTGGCGATCTCGAAATGCAGCGCCGCCAGCCCGCCCGCGATGCCGGCGAAGAAACCCGCGCCCAGGAAGGCCAGGAAGCGGACCGCGTGCGGGTCGTAGCCGACGAAGGCGGCGCGCTCGGCGTTGTCGCGCACGGCGTTCAGCATGCGCCCGAGCGGCGTGAAATGGAAGCCGCGCAGCAGCGCCGCGCAGACCAGGGCGTAGAGCGCGCAGAGATAATAGACCTCGATCTGCGGCCCGAAGCTCAGGCCGAACCAGGCCGGACCCAGCACCCGGTTGGCCGAGATCCCCGCCTCGCCGCCGAACAGCAGCGGGAACATCAGCGCGGCGGCCGCGACCAGCTCGCCCAGGCCGAGCGTGATCATCGCGAACGGCGTGCCCGACTGGCGCGTGCTGGCCCAGCCCAGCGGCAGCGCCAGCGCCAGCCCGGCCAGGCCACCCAGCAGCGGCACCAGGCTGACCGGCAGCACCAGCCAGCCCGCCGCGAGCGCCTGCAGCGCATGGATGGCGGCATAGCAGCCAAGCCCGGTGTAGACCGCATGACCAAAGCTCAACATGCCGCCCTGGCCGAACAGCAGGTTGTAGGACAGGCAGGCGATCGCCGCGATCGCGCCTTGCGTCAGCAGCGCCAACGCGGCGTTGCCGGGCCACAGCAGCGGCGCGGCCAGCATCGCGAGAGCCGCCAGCGCCCAGGCCAATTTTTCCGTGCGCATCAGGCCGTCCTGCGGCCGAACAGGCCGCTGGGGCGCCACAGCAGCACCAGCACCAGCAGCAGATAAGGCAGGATCGGCGCGACCTGCGCCAGGCCGAGCGAGGGCAGCAGCCTGACGTCATAGGCCACCGCGAAGGTCTGGACCAGCGCGATCAGCAGCGAAGCCAGGAAAGCCCCCGTCAGCGAGCCGAGTCCGCCGACCACCACCACCACGAAGATCACCGGCCCGACCGCCGCCGCCATGCCGGGCTCGGTCACGAAGGTGCTGCCGCCAACCACGCCGGCCAGGCCGGCCAGCGCCGCGCCAGCGCCAAACACGCCCATGAAGACGCGCGGCAGGTCATGGCCGAGCGCCTCGACCATCTCGGGGTGGGTCAGCGCCGCCTGCACCACCAGGCCGATCCGGGTCCGGTGCAGCAGCCAGCCCAGCGCGAGCAGGATCAGCAGCGCGACCGCCACGATGAAGACCCGCGTGGCCGGAAACGGGTGGCACAGCACGCCGGGCGCGCGGCAGACCGCCGCGCTGGCCGCGCCCCAGACCAGATGCGCGCCGCGCTCGAGCTCCTGCACCAGCGTGAAGGCCGGCCCCCGCAACAGCGCGGGCGGCTGGAAGTCCAGCGGCGCGCGACCCCAGACCAGCTGCACCAGCTCAAGCAGCACATAGGACAGGCCGAAGGTCACCAACAGTTCGGCCACATGGCCGTGCCGGTGCACGCGGCGCAGGCAGGCCGACTCGAACCAGGCGCCGAGCAGGCCGACCGCCAGCGGCGCCAGCAGCAGCGCCGGCCAGAAACCGAGCCGCGCCGACAGCGCCGCGCCGAAATAGGCCCCAAGCAGGTAGAAGCTGGCATGGGCGAAGTTGAGCACCCCCATCATGCTGAAGATGAGGGTCAGACCGGAACTCAGCATGAACAGCAGCAAGCCGTAGCTGATGGCGTTGAGCAAGGCGATGACAAAAGATTCCACGGAACTGCATTCCGGGCCAGCCAATGCCAGCCCCGCCGGGTTTTTACCAGAATTGAGCGGCAAGCCTCGAGGTTCAGCCCGAGGTTCGAGCCATGACCATCCGGCGCGCAAGGCCTCCCGGGCCGCCCGACAATGCGCCCATGCAACTCCAAGTAAGCCGATTCGAGGGTCTGGGCGATGCCTTCCACACCCGCCTGCCCGCCACGCCGCTGCCGGCACCCCACTGGGTCGGCTGGAGCGCCGAGGCCGCGGCCCTGCTGGGCCTGGCGCCCGAACTGCCGCAGGACGAGGCGCTGCTGCGGCGGCTCAGCGGCAACCAGGTGCCCGACGACCCGATGCCG
This sequence comes from Pseudomonadota bacterium, assembly GCA_039804875.1. Lineage (GTDB taxonomy): Bacteria > Pseudomonadota > Gammaproteobacteria > Burkholderiales > Burkholderiaceae_C > Malikia. The sequence continues at coordinate 2,472 of JBDLVJ010000045.1, forward strand.
ATCGCCAGCGTCTACAGCGGGCACCAGTTCGGCCACTGGGCCGGACAGCTCGGCGACGGGCGCGCGCTGCTGCTGGGCGAGCATGAAGGTCCGCAAGGCCGGCACGAGATCCAGCTCAAGGGCGCCGGGCGCACGCCCTACTCGCGCGGCGGCGACGGCCGCGCGGTGCTGCGCAGCTCAATCCGCGAGTTCCTCTGCAGCGAAGCCATGCACGCGCTCGGCATCCCGACCACGCGCGCGCTCTGCGTCACCGGCTCGCCCGCGCCGGTGCGGCGCGAGGAAGTCGAGACCGCCGCCGTCGTCACCCGGCTGGCGCCGAGCTTCATCCGCTTCGGCCACTTCGAGCATTTCAGCCACAGCGGCCGCCATGCCGAGCTGCGCCGGCTGGCCGACTTCGTCATCGACCAGTTCTACCCCGAATGCCGTGCGGCCGACGGCAACCCCTATGCCGGGCTGCTCGCGGCCGTGACCCGGCGCAGCGCCGAACTGGTCGCGCAGTGGCAGGCGGTGGGCTTCTGTCACGGGGTGCTCAACACCGACAACATGAGCATCCTGGGCCTGACGCTGGACTACGGCCCGTTCCAGTTCCTCGACGGCTTCGACCCCGGCCATGTCTGCAACCACAGCGACCAGGCCGAGCGCTATGCCTACGCGCGCCAGCCCAACATCGTCTACTGGAACCTGTTCTGCCTGGGCCAGGCGCTGCTGCCGCTGCTCGACGACACCCAGCAGGCGCTCGACGCGCTCGAGCCCTACAAGACCCTGTTCCCGGCCGCCTTGCAGCGGCGCATGAACGCCAAGCTGGGCCTGTCCGAACCGCGCGCGGGCGACACCGAGCTGACCGAGGAGCTGCTGGAACTGCTGAGCCGCGAGCGCATCGACTACACGATCTTCTGGCGCCGCCTGAGTCTGGCGCAAGCGGCCAGCGAGACGGATGCTGACCAGTCGGGGCAAGGTATTGCCGCATCGGCTCTGACCCCGCACTGGCAACCCGTGCGCGACCTGTTCCTGCAACCCGAGGCCTTCGACGCCTGGTGGATGCGCTGGCGCGAGCGGCTGCTGACCGAAGCCGAGGCCGACCCCGCTGGCGATCCGGCCAGCCGGCTGGCCCGGATGCGCGAGCGCATGCTGCGCGCCAACCCCAGGGTCGTGCTGCGCAACCACCTGGGCGAGCTCGCGATCCGCCAGGCCCAGGCCGGCGACCTGTCGGCCCTGCAACGCTTGCAGGCCGCGCTGGCCCGCCCCTACGATGAAGTGCCGGGCAGCGAGGACCTGGCCGATTTTCCGCCCGACTGGGCCGCTACCATCAGCATCAGCTGCTCGTCCTGATGCGAGGCCTGCCTGACGCCCGCCGAGGCCACCCGACAGCACACGAGCCAACCTGACCGAAAGCCGATCCACCCCATGACCTACCCCGTAGCAAAGACCGACGCCGAATGGCGCGCCCTGCTGGCCGCCAAGAACGCCGAGCCGCTGGCCTACTCCGTCACCCGCCAGGCCGCCACCGAACGGCCACGCAGCGGCAAGTACGATCAGGTCTGGGCCGACGGCAGCTACCACTGCATCTGCTGCGGCCAGCAGCTGTTCGAGTCCGAGACCAAGTTCGACGCCGGCTGCGGCTGGCCGAGCTTCAACGAATCGCTGGCCGGCGCGATCGAGGAAAAGATCGACCGCGCCCACGGCATGACCCGGGTCGAGACCGTCTGCAGCGGCTGCGGCGCCCACCTGGGCCATGTGTTCGAGGATGGCCCGGCACCGACCGGACTGCGCTACTGCATGAACTCGGCGGCGCTCGACTTCAAGCCGCGATAATCGCCGCCATGCGTTTCCTGATCGATTTCTTCCCCATCCTGCTGTTCTTCGGCGCCTACAAGCTGCAAGACATCTATCTCGGCACGGCAGTGCTGATGGCCGCCACCGTGCTGCAAAGCGTCATCATCTACGCGCTCGACCGCCGGCTGCAGACCATGCAGAAGGCGACCCTGGCCCTGGTGCTGGTGTTCGGCGCGTTGACCCTGGGCCTGCACGACGAGCGCTTCATCAAGTGGAAGCCGACCGTGCTCTACACCGGCATGGCGCTGGGCCTGGCCGTGGCGCTCTGGGGCTGGCAGAAGAACCTGCTGCAACTGCTGCTGGGCAGCCAGCTGCGGCTGCCCGCCGCCGTCTGGGGTCGCCTGACCGTGGCCTGGATTCTCTACTTCCTGTTCATGGCCGCCAGCAACGCCTATGTCGCGGCCTACTACTCGACCGAGGCCTGGATGGACTTCAAGCTCTGGGGCTATGCCTTCCCGGTCCTGTTCATCGTCGGCCAGGGCCTCTATGTCGCTCCCCATCTGAAACCGGATCAACGCTCATGAGCCAGCCACCGACCGCCGCCGCCATCGAGGCGCATCTGCGCGCGCAACTCCAGCCCAGCGCGCTCGAGGTCGAGGACCAGAGCGCCGCCCATGCCGGTCATGCCGGCGCCAACGGGTTGGGCTGGGGCACGCATTTTCGCGTCGCCATCGCCTCGCCGCGCTTCGACGGCCTGAGCCGGGTCGCGGCCCATCGGCTTGTGTATGATGCGCTGTCGCCTTTCATCGCCGCCGGCCTGCATGCCGTGGCGATCGAAATCAGGCGCTGATTCCGTCTTCCTTCGTCACACAGCATGAAAAAAGTCCTGACCGCCGTGGCCCTGGCCACGATTCTGAGCGCATCCGCCTGGGCGCAAAACCTGGCCGTCGTCAACGGCAAGGCCGTCCCCTCCTCGCGCGCCGAGGCCAT
>JBDLVJ010000046.1:0-2587 GCA_039804875.1 Pseudomonadota bacterium
TTACCACAGCGCGCCCGAGCTGTTCCTGCAGCTCTCGGGCTGGACCCAGTTCACCTTCCCCCAAGGCGGCTGCCGCCTGCTGGCCGGGCAAGCCCTGCTGCTGCCGCCGCATCTGCAGCACGCCGAAACGGTCGGGGTCGACGCGGGCGGCGCGTTCCGCAACCTGCTGGTCTACGCCGAAGGCACGGACCTCAGCGTGCATCTGGCCGACGAAGCGCAGCCGGGACAGCCCGGCATCCTGCACCTGGAAGTGCGCCAGCTGCCGCTGGTGGCCCAGATGGCGCAGCAGCTGCTCGCCGCCAGCCAGCGCCAGAGCGAAGGCAGCAGTGACGGTTTCAGCGAGGGGGGCGGCACCCTCGACGACTGGCGCGCGCGCGGCCTGGTCGCCGCCACCCTGGCCCAGGCGCTGCAGCTGCTCGAGCACAGCCCCGGCGAACCGCACGACGAGCCCGCGGCGGTGGCCCGGACCCGGCTGCTGGTCAAGAACCAGCTCGGCGACCCCGAACTGAGCGTGCGCGGACTGGCGCTGCATGCGGCCTGCAGCGCCGACTACCTGTCGCACCTGTTCCACCGCCACAGCGGCGAGACCCTGGTCGGCTACATCACCCGCCTGCGCATGGAGCGCGCGCTCCAGCTGCTCGGCAGCTCGCGGATGGCCGTCAAGGAGGTGGCCTGGGCCTGCGGCTACAACAGCCCGGGCTACTTCATCCAGACCTTTCGCCGCCTGCAGGGCCTGACCCCGGGCGCCTGGCGCCAGAGCGCCGCCGGCAGGCTGGACACGATGGGGCCGAATTGATGAAATATTGTTTCATCAATAGCGCCACAAACCGGCATGAAAAGTTACCTCCCCCGGCACGTCGTCGAAAAGACGAGCACGAAAAAGTCGCCGAATCCGTCTGAAAGTACAGAACTTCAGGGTTTCCCCGGGGGGAAGCGGGTCGTTCCGGCTCTGTAACTTGATTACACTAACGAGCCATCACCTCATCAGGAGTCACCATGCTCGACCGAATCCAGGCCTCGCTCTCGGCCCTGCCGCCCGCTGAACAGCGCGTAGGCAAGCTCGTGGTCGCCGACGCGCGCAAGTTCGTCAACATGCCGATCAGCGAAATCGCCGACCGCTCCCATGTCAGCAAGCCGACCGTGGTGCGCTTTTGCCGCAGCATGGGCTATGACGGCCTCAGCGACTTCAAGCTCAAGATGGCGGGCACAGTGAGCGAGGGCGTGCCCTTCATCCACCGCAGCGTCGATTCGGACGACAAGATCGGCGACGTGCTGGTCAAGGTGATCGACAACAGCGTGGCGGCCTTCCTGCGCTACCGCAACGATGCCTCGACCCATGCGCTCGAGCGCGCCGTCGAGGCGCTGGAGGCGGCCTGGAAGGAGGACCGCCGGATCGAGTTCTACGGCGTCGGCAACTCCGGCATCGTGGCGCAAGACGCGCAGCACAAGTTCTTCCGTCTCGGCGTCAACGCGATCGCCTACAGCGACGGCCACATGCAGGTCATGAGCGCCTCGCTGCGCAAGCCGGGCGATGTGGTGGTCGTGATCTCCAACTCGGGCCGCACGCGCGACCTGATGGACGCGGCCGACATCGCGCGCCGGCATGGCGCGACCGTGATCGTGCTGACCGCCAGCGGCTCGCCGCTGGCCTCGGTTGGCAACATCCACCTGGCGGCCGACCACCCGGAAAACTACGACCGCTACAGCCCGATGACCTCGCGCCTGCTGCACCTGATGATCATCGACGTGCTGGCGACCGCGCTGGCGCTGCGCATCGGCGCCGACCAGCTGCAGCCGCTGCTCAAGGACATGAAGTCCAATCTGCACAGCCGCCGCTACGCCTGAGCCTCCAGGCCCGCCGCTCCGATCGACCACCCTTGACCCTTTGACCACGCCGCCCACGGCGGCACCGCGCGCCCGATGTCCCAGGACCCACCCCCCCCGCTCCCGCCGTCCTTGCCCAGCGCCACGGCGCTCGGGCCAGCCCTCTGGTCGATCCGGGCCCAGTTTGCCGCCCTGGGCCTGATCAGCGGGGTCTGGGGCGTGCATATCCCGAGCCTGAAAGCCCATTACGGACTCGGCGAGGCCGCCCTGTCGCTGGTGCTGCTGACGGCGGCGCTCGGCGCCGTACTGTCGCTGCTGGGCGCCGGGCGCGTGATCGCCCGCCTCGGCGTGCGGCGGGCCACGGTGCTGGCGGCCGTGCTGATGGGCGCCATGCTGGCGCTGGCGCTGCACTGGCCCACGCTGGGCTGGATGCTGCCCTCGATGCTGCTGTTCGGCGCGGCCATGAGCCTGTTCGATGTCGCCATCAACACCGAGGGCTCGGCCCTCGAGTCCCTGGCGGGCCGGGCGGTGATGAGCAACCTACACGGCAGCTTCAGCCTCGGCGGCATGGCCGGAGCGGCGCTGGGCGCCCTGCTGCTGCGCTGGCAATGGCCGGCCGAACTGCAGCTGGCCTGCGTCGGCCTGCTGATCGCGGGCACGGTCGGTCTGGCCGCGCGCGGCATGCTCGAGCAGCATCCGCCCGAGACCGCCCATGCCGCCGACGGTACAGAGCCGGCGCGCTTCGTCTGGCCGCGCGGCCAGC
>JBDLVJ010000047.1:0-3246 GCA_039804875.1 Pseudomonadota bacterium
CCGAAATCCTTCATCGGGGACTGGAAGATCGGCGAGATCCAGACCGCGTCCACGCCCAGGCCAGCGATGTAATCGAGCTGGCGGGTGATGCCGGGCAGGTCGCCGATGCCATCGCCATTGGCGTCCATGAAACTGCGTGGGTAGACCTGATAAATGACGGCGCCGCGCCACCAGTTCTTTGTCATGTTTGCTATCGTAAAAATCCAGGCCAACCGCCTGTAAAAAGCCGGGTGAGGGCGGATGCGCTCACCCGGAAACTAGAGACAACTCAAAACGCCTGGATCACCACCAGGCTTCGGCCTGCACGCCAAAGGTCGTGCCGCTGGTGGCGCTGCCGAACACGCCGTTGGCCTGGGTGCCGGCATCCTTGCTCCAGCGGGCATGGGTCACGAAGGCGCGCACCACCGGGCGGGCCCAGAAGCCTTCGCTCAGGGTCAGCTGGGGCGCGATCGTGAACTTGGTCAGCGTGGGCTTGCTGTCGCCGTTCTTGCCCTGGACATGGCCCAGTTCGGCGGCGATGCTGAAGTTCTTGGTGAAGTTGTACTGGGGGCGCACGACCAGGTTCCAGTAGCTCGGCTTGCCCCAGGAGGCGTCGATCTCGCCGGCGCCGGCGGTCACCATGCCCGACCAGTTGGTGCCCTTGAGGTCGAACATGAACTGCTCGGTCACGGCCCAGGAGCTGTTGCCCTTGCTGCCGTTGTCGCCGCCCGCGTAGGTCGGCACCCAGGTGAAGCCGGCGCCGGCGTCCTTGCCCAGCACCAGGGCCAGCTTGTTGAAGCCGCCCAGCAGATTGCCCTGGGTATGCTGCAGCATCAGCGAGCTGCCGTCGCCGGTCGCGCCGGTGCCGGCGGTCGAGCCGTTGAACAGCACCAGCTCGCCCTCTACCTTGCCGCCCGGGTTGGCATCCACGTCATAAACCCGCAGCGCGTAGCGCTTGCCGACCATATCCTCGCTCGCGTTGGCGTTGCCGCCACGCTGCAGGTAGGCCAAGGCGGTCTTGGCGCTGCCGAGCTTGATGCCGTCGATGCCGGCGCCGACGCCGCTGTTGGACCAGTAGTAGTTGTCGGTGATGTGGACGTCGTGGCGGTTGTAGTGGCGCTTGCCGACCCAGACCGAGGCGTTCTCGAGTGCGCCGCCTTCGGGGAAGAAGCCGCCGGCCTCGAACCAGTTGTTCTCGTTGGCAAGGTTCAGGCTCTTGCCGTCGGTGTCTTCCCAGGCATTGGCATCCTTGTTCTTGTAGGCGAAGCCGATGTGGTACTTGCCCCAGGCCGCGTTCGGATCGCCAAAGCCGAGGGCGAACTGGGCGTCGCCGAAGGCGTCGCATTCGTTGCCCAGCCGGCCCACGGCGTGCGGGCCGGCGCCCCCGGTGGGCCAGCCCGCGTCGAAGCACTGCAGGTTGCCGCCCTGGGCCGTGCCGCCGGCCTGGGTGCGGAAGTAGCCGTGGTATTCCACCTCGGCCTGCGCGCTGGTGGCGAAAAGCAGGCTGGCGGCCACAGCCACGGGTGCCAAAGTCGTTGTCAGGACTCGTTTCACAAAAGGTCTCCGGTTGAGGGTGCTAGGTCCTTGCCTGGGCTCGCTGGCGGGTCGGCGCGCAGGCATGAGGGCTGTCCGGCTCAGATGCTTCAAAACGTATTGAATCGATCTAATTTGAACGAAACGGATTATTGAATCGTTTCAATGCAAGAAAAATAGGGGGTTTCCCTAGCCGGGTCCTTGACTGGGATGGGGCGGAGCCAGTCCCGGGCCGCGACGCGGGGGCTCAGTCGGTCTGGCGCAGCGCCTGCAGCGCCTGCTGGAACTCGAAGTGGCGCATCGCCTCGGCCACGCCGGCAAAGCGTGGCCCCAGCGCCTGGCAGGCCAGGGCTTGGTGGTCCTCGAACAGCTGGACGCTGCTCGCATCATCGGCCTCGAGCAGGGCGAGCAGCCGCGCCCGCAGGTGGTTCCAGCCGGCGGCGTCGAAGGCCGGACCGGCTTCGGGCGCAGGCACCCGCGCCAGCTCGTCCGAGATCGCCCGCGCCAGCCGCGCCAGCGGGTCCGTGACCGCCGCCAGCAGCGCTGGCAGCGTCTGGTCCGTTTCGCGCCGCTGCAGCGCCTGCTCGAGCCGCGTCGCGTTCTCGCGCAGCGCCAGCGCGCCGATCTGGGCCGACACCCCCTTGAGCGTGTGCGCGGCCCGTTGCGCTTCTTCCCAGCGCGCGGCCTGGATTGCCCCCTCGATGCGCGCGCCGGCATCGGCCTGGTCCGTGACGAACTGCCGCAGCAGGCTGCGGTAGAGCGCCGGACGCCCGCCCGCCTGACCCAGGCCCAGCGTCAGGTCGAGTCCTTCGATCGCGCGCAGCGGGTTGGCCGGCGCGGCGCCCGGCTCGCCTTGGCCGGTCGCGGGCGCGCGGGCCTGGCGTCCGGGTTCCGGCTTGATCCACTGCAGCAGCTTGGCCTGCAGCAGCCGGGGATCGATCGGCTTGGCGATGTGGTCGTTCATGCCGGCCTCGAGACAGATCTCGCGGTCGCCGGTCATGGCGTTGGCGGTCATGGCGACGATGGGCAGGCCGGCCAGCGCCGGCAGCTGGCGGATGGCGCGCGTGGCCATCAGTCCGTCCATCACCGGCATCTGCATGTCCATCAGAACGATGTCGTAGCGCTGCCGCTGGACCATGGCCAGGGCCATGGCGCCGTCCGTCGCCAGTTCGACCTCGAGCCCGGCCTCGTGCAGGAAGGCCATGCCGACCTCCTGGTTCATCGGGTTGTCCTCCACCAGCAGCACCCGCGCGCCGGCCAGGCTCCGGGTCGCGGGGAGGGCTGCGCCAGCCGTCCGGATCTGGTGCGGGCTGTCGGCTGCGCTCAGCACCCGCTGCAGCAGCTCGAACAAGGCCCTGGGTCGCACCGGCTTGTCCAGGTGGTCGAGCAGGCCGGCCTGCGGCGCGACCGTTGCCCAGTCATCGGGAAGCTGGCCGCTGAGCAGCACGCAGCCGGGCCGCTGGCTCAAGTCGAGCGCGGCGATGCGGCGCGCGGTCTCGATGCCGTCTTGTTCCGGCATTTGCCAGTCCAGCAACACCAGCCGGTAAGGCCGGCCCTGCCGCTCGGCGGCCTGCAGCGCTGGCGCAGCCGGTCCCAGCCCGAGCCGGGCCGTGAACCAGAAGGTCGCGCCCTGGCCCAGGCGGCTGGCCACCCCGACTTCGCCGCCCATCAGCTCGGCCAGCCGCTTGGAGATCGCCAGTCCCAGTCCCGTCCCGCCATACTGGCGGGTGGTCG
>JBDLVJ010000048.1:0-5412 GCA_039804875.1 Pseudomonadota bacterium
GACCGTATTTCTCGAACTCGGCCTGGCTGCCGTTTTCCTCGGGGCCGCCGGAGCAGAAGGTGCACTTATCCATCTTGCCGCGCACGCCGAAGGTGCCCTGGCCCGGGAACTGCGGCGCGCCAAAGGGACAGGCATAGCTGCAGTAGCCGCAGCCGATGCAGACATCCTTGTCGTGCAGCACCACGCCCTCGTCGGTGCGGTAGAAGCACTGCACCGGACAGACCGACATGCAGGGCGCGTCGCTGCAGTGCATGCAGGCGACCGAGATCGACTTCTCGCCCGGCACGCCGTCATTCAGCGTGACGACGCGGCGACGATTCACGCCCCAGGGCACCTCGTGCTCGTTCTTGCAGGCGGTGACGCAGCCGTTGCACTCGATGCAGCGCTCGGCGTCGCAAATGAATTTCATGCGTGCCATCTCATGCCCTTTCGACGTTGCAGATCTGCGTCTTGGTTTCCTGCATCATGGTCACGATGTCGTAACCATAGCCGGTCGCGGTGTTGACCGCTTCGCCGCGCACGATCGGATGCGCGCCCTCGGGGTAGTGCTCGAGCAGGTCCTTGCCCTGCCAGCGGCCCGAGAAGTGGAAGGGCAGGAACACGGTGTCGGGCGCGACGCGCTCGGTCACCTGGGCCTGCACATTGAGTCGCGCGCCGGTCGGGCTCGTGACCCAGACCCGGCCGCCGTTGCGGATGCCGCGCGCGGCCGCCGTGGCCGGGTTGATCTCGACGAACATCTCCTGCTGCAGCTCGGCCAGCCAGGGGTTGGAGCGGGTTTCCTCGCCGCCGCCCTCGTACTCGACCAGACGGCCCGAGGTCATGATGAGCGGGAACTTCTCGTGCAGCTTCTCGTCGACGTTCTTCTGCTGCAGCGACTTGTAGAGGACGGGCAGGCGCCAGCGGTTCTTCTGGTCGTCGTGGGTCGGGTACTTGGCGACCAGATCGGGCCGGATGCCGAAGATCGGCTCGCGGTGCTGCGGGATCGCGTCGGGGAAGTTCCAGACCACGGCGCGCGCCTTGGCGTTGCCGAACGGGTGACAGCCATGGTTCTGCATGAAGACGCGGATCATGCCGCCACTGGAGTCGGTCTTCCAGTTCTTGCCCTCGGCCTTGGCCTTTTCCGCCTCGGTCAGCTCGTCCCACCAGCCCAGCTTCTTCAGCAGCACATGGTCGAGCTCGGGGTAGCCGGTCGTGATGTCGGCGCCCTTCGAATGCGAGCCGTCCTCAGCCAGCAGGCTGACGCCGTCCTTCTCGACGCCGAAGTTGGCGCGGAAGTTGCCACCGCCCTCCATCACATGCTGGGAGGTGTCGTACAGGTTGGGCGAGCCGGGATGCTTGAGCTCGGGCGTGCCGTAGCAGGGCCAGGGCAGGCCGAAATAGTCGCCGGTCAGGTCATAGCCGGTCTCGGCATCGACCACCTTGCCCTTGCACTTGAGCGTCTTGACATCGAAGGCATGCATGTTGCGCATGTGCGCCTTCAGCCGCTCCGGGCTGTGGCCGGTGTAGCCGATGGACCAGACGCTGCGGTTGATCTCGCGCAGGATGTCCTCGATCACCGGCTCGTCCTGGCCCTTGACCTGCTGCAGCTTGACGTTCTTGACCAGTTCCTTGTCGAAGCCGAGCTTCTGCGCCAGCTGATACATGATCATGTGGTCGCTGCGGCTTTCCCAGAGCGGGTCGATCACCTTCTCGCGCCACTGGACCGAGCGGTTGGAGGCGGTGCAGGAGCCGCTGGTCTCGAACTGGGTCGCCGCCGGCAGCAGATAGACCGCGCGGTCCGGATTCAGGTCGGTGGCATCGCCCGGCATGGCCGCCATCGCTGCGGTGGCCGAGGGGTAGGGATCGACCACCACCAGCAGGTCAAGCTTGTCCATCGCGCGCTTCATCTCGAGGCCGCGCATCTGCGAGTTGGGCGCGTGGCCCCAGTAGAAGACGCCGCGCAGGTTAGGCCCCTGGTCGATCAGCTCGTTCTTCTCGAGCACGCCGTCGATCCAGCGCGACACCGTGATGCCGGGCTTGGTCATCTGGCCCTCGGCGTACTGGGCCTTGATCCACTCGTAGTCCACGCCCCAGGCCGCCGCGAAATGCTTCCAGGAACCTTCGGCCAGGCCGTAGTAGCCCGGCAGCGAGTCGGGGTTCGGGCCGACATCGGTCGCGCCCTGCACGTTGTCGTGGCCACGGAAGATGTTGGTGCCACCGCCGCTCTTGCCGATGTTGCCCAGCGCCAGCTGCAGCAGGCAGGAGGCGCGCACGATGGCGTTGCCGATGGTGTGCTGGGTCTGGCCCATGCACCAGACGACGGTGCCGGGACGGTGTTCGTGCAGCAGTGTGGCGACGCGCAGCACCTGCTCCTCCTTGACGCCGCAGGCCTCCTCGACCTTGTCGGGCGTCCACTTGGCCAGCACCTCGGCGCGCACCTGCTCCATGCCGTAGACCCGGTCATGGAGGTAGGCCTTGTCCTCCCAGCCGTTCTTGAAGATGTGGTGCAGGATGCCGAACAGGAACGGGATGTCGGAGCCGGAACGGATGCGGACATACTCGTCGGCCTTGGCCGCGGTGCGGGTGAAGCGCGGATCGACCACGATCATCTTGCAGCCATGCTCCTTGGCGTGCAGCATGTGCAGCATCGAGACCGGATGCGCCTCGGCGGCGTTGGAGCCGATGTACAGAGCGACCTTGCTATTCTGCATGTCGTTGTACGAGTTGGTCATGGCGCCGTAGCCCCAGGTGTTGGCAACGCCGGCGACGGTGGTCGAGTGGCAGATGCGCGCCTGGTGGTCGCAGTTGTTGGTGCCCCAGAAACTGACGAACTTGCGCAGCAGATAGGCCTGCTCGTTGCTGTGCTTGGACGAACCGATGAAGTAGACGCTGTCGGGGCCGCTGGCCGCGCGCAGGGCCTTCATCCGGTCGGCGATCTCGGTCAGCGCCTGGTCCCAGCTGATGCGCTGGTACTTGCCCTTGACCAGCTTCATCGGATGACGCAGCCGGTATTCGCCGTGACCATGCTCGCGCAGCGAGGCACCCTTGGCGCAATGGGCACCGAGGTTGATCGGCGAGTCGAACACCGGCTCCTGGCGCACCCAGACCCCGTTGTCGACCACGGCATCGACGGCGCAGCCGACCGAGCAGTGGCTGCAGACGGTGCGGCGCACCTCGATCTTGCGCGCGCCCTCGGCCTGCGCGCCGGTGGCGGCCTCGGCCTTGCGCACCAGGCTGAGCTGGCCGGCCGCCAGGCCGACGCCCAGGCCCAGGCCGGAGCGACGCAGGAAACCACGCCGGTCCATCGTCGGCAAGGCCTGCGCGAGGCCATGCTGCAGACGCTGCACCAAGGCACCGCCATTGAAGGTGGCGCCACTGGCGCCGCGAGTGTTCTTTCGGGTCAACATCATGGAATCACCTCGCCCGTGAAAAAACCCAGCTCAGATACGAGTGGTCTGGTAGTAACGCTGGACATGGGCCGAGAGCCGGTAGCCGGTCGGCTCGGGCTTGGCCGGATCAGACGGACCTGCATCCTTGGGAATCAGCCCGGTCGCGGGCAGAACGGCGGCCACGGCCGCGACGGCGCCCACCGTGCCGGCGCCGGCAAACCAGCGCCGACGGCTCAGGCCGGGAGTGGAGGAATCGGTCTTCATGTGGTTCTCCGATAGCTTGCAAGGTCGCGACAACTGCGGCCACACTTATGCACGGCAGCCATATGTTACTTGAGCCGACTCTAGCGCCGACTCGAAGCGGCGGCAATCATGCGCTGCAACAAAAACTGGCCGTGGCGGCCAACGGCCTCAGTCGAGCAGGTCGAAGCCTTGTGCCTCGACGGCCATGAAGGCGCGCGTGAAGCCCGCCAGCGCCGCGTGGAAGGGCTGCTGCGGCCGGGCCGCGAGCGCGTCGCAGAAGCGCTCGACCCAGGGCTGCAGATGGCGCGCGAAGAAAGCCTGCTGCCGCGCCAGGTTGGAGACCTCGACCTCGTCGCCCGCGATCAGGTAGCGCATCACCTCGCACAGGCAGGCGAAATGGTCCTCGGTCTCGGACATGCCGGCGTCGCGCGCGAGGCCGAGCCGGGCCAGGTCATCGCGCAGCGCGGCCAGCGGTTTCTCGTTCAGGAAGCCGCTCAGGTACTCGGAGCCGTAGACGCTGACCGCCGGCTTGCCGACCCCGCCGAACAGCGCGTCGAACTCGTCCTGGATCGCGGCGTCGGTGGCGGCGCGGGCGGCGCCGACCAGGGCACGCCAGGGCTCCTCGAGGTAGGCACCGGCGCTGGGCGCATCGGTCGGGGCCACGCGCAGCTGCGCCAGCAGCTCGGGCGCCGGTGGCGCGTAGAACAGCGCGGCCAGCAGGCCGTAGAGTTCGGCGCGAGCGGTTTCCTCGTCGAGTGCGGAGGACAGGGGCAAATCGTTCATCGCGGCGCTCACAGGTCGGTAATGCGGGACTCGGCCCCGGTGTGGATGTCGATGACGCGGCAGTCGCCACACATCTTGAGCCGGTCGGCGGCGGCGCCCTGGAACATCGGGTGCGCGCCGAGCCGCGCGATCATGGCGGCGATGCCACGCTCGGTGCCGAAGGGAGTGCTGCAGCGGATGCAGCGGAACACCGGCTGCTCGGCGACCACGCGCAGCTCGCGCCGGCTGGGATCGAGCAGCAGGCGCGGCTCGAGCGCGATCGCCTGCTCGGGGCAGGTGCGCGCGCACAGGCCGCATTGCAGGCAGTTCTTCTCGATGAAGCGCAGCTGGGGCTGGCCGGGGTTGTCCTGCAGCGCGCCGGCCGGGCAGGCGCTGACGCAGCTCAGGCACAGCGTGCAGGCATCGGCGTCGACGCGCACCGATCCGAGCGGGGCCGCCGCCGGCAGCGCGATCGTGCTCGGCAGCGGGGAGCGCGGCGCCTGGCGCTGCAGATGCTCGAGCGCCATCTCGAGCGTGGCGCGCTTGTCGGCCTGCAGCGCGAAGCGGGCCGGCTCACGCACGCCCTGCGCCGGGGCGAGCCGGGCCTCGGCGTCGAGCGCGGCGATGTCGCGCGCATCGCGCGCCTGCAGCAGGCGGAAATGCTCGCCCGCATAGCCCAGTCCGGTCAACAGCGACTGCGCCACTTCAAGCTGCTCGCGCAGCGCGCGCCGGTAGTCGGGCGCCTCGGCGTCGGTGGTCAGCAGCCAGACCTGGCTGGCACCCTGCGCCAGCGCGGACAGCCAGAACTCGATGCCGAGGCTGGCGACATGGCGGAGCGGCCAGGGCAGCACGCGCGCCGGCACGCCGTTGAGGCCGCGGTCGAGCCGGGCCGCGCGGCCCCAGTCGTCGATCAGCCGGCTGCCAGCCTCGTCGCCGTGCAGCAGCAAGACGGCGTCGCGGCCACCGGCGCGGGCATAGGTGGACAGCAGGCGGCGCAGCTTGTCGCCCTGATGGACCAGGCTGGGGTAGCTGTAGGACA
>JBDLVJ010000049.1:0-4912 GCA_039804875.1 Pseudomonadota bacterium
GAGGCAGCGGTCTCGGGCCAGGCCGTCGCCTGTACGCTAGCCTCCTGACCCAACACAGGAGAAAAAACATGAACGGCGTACTCGAACGAACCCTGGGCATCCTGGAGCTGCTGGCCCAGCATGGCGAAGGCATGGAGCTTGGCGCCATCGCCGACCGGCTCAACATCCCGCGCAGCGCGGTACACCGCCTGCTGGCCGATCTGGTGCGACTGGGCTATGTGCGCCAGGCGCGCGGCCATGGCGACTACCTGCTGACGACCAAGCTGGTCTCGATGGGCCTGAGCTATCTGGGCAACAGCGGCATCATCGACATCGCCCAGCCGCTGCTGAACCGCCTGGCCGAGATCTCGGGCGAGCTGGTGCGGCTGTCGGTGGTGGACGGCGAGCGCCTGACCTGGGTCGCCCGGGCCCAGGGCGCGCGCCAAGGCCTGCGCTACGACCCCGACATGGGCAACGACGCCCACCTGTCCTGCTCCTCCTCGGGCTGGGCCTGGCTGTCGACCATGAGCGACGACGAGGCGCTGGCCCTGGTGGCGCGCCAGGGCATAGGCCAGCCGGAGCATTTCGGCCCGGCCGCGCCGGCGACGCTGCCGGCCGTGCTGGAGGCGCTGCACCGCACGCGGGCTCAAGGCTACAGCCTGACGATCGACACCTACACCGCCGGCCTGAGCGCGATGTCGGCACCGGTGCGCTTCGCCGGCCAGCCGGCTTTCGGCGTGGTCACGATCGCCGGCCCGACCGTGCGCTTCACCCCCGAGCGCATGCAGGCGCTGCTGCCCGAGCTGCTGAGCACCGTGGCGCAACTGGCGGCGACCAGCGGCGCCTCGCCCTTCTTCACCCTGACCGCCGAGACCGGCGCCCGCCACGACGCGGCCGGCCGCAAGCCGATCTACGCGCTCTGACCTTACCCCTTCTCCCCGCATGTCCCACGCCGCACCCCAACCCCCTACCGAATGCGACCTGCTGGTCGTGGGCTCGGGCGCCGGTGCCCTGTCGGCGGCCGTCACCGCGGCCGAACTGGGCCTGCGGGTGATCGTGGTCGAGAAAGAGCCGCAATTCGGCGGCACCACGGCCTGGTCGGGCGGCTGGATGTGGCTGCCGCGCAACCCGCTGGCACGGCAGGCCGGCCTGGTCGAAGACATCGAAAAGCCCCTGTCCTACCTGCGCCATGAACTCGGCGACAGGTTCGACGAGTCGCGCGCGCGCGCCTTCCTCGACAACGGTCCGCGCATGGTCGAGTTCTTCCGGCGCAAGACCGCGCTGCGGTTCATCGACGGCAACGCGATTCCCGACTTTCACGGCCACACGCCCGATGCCGCGATCGGCGGGCGCTCGATCTGCGCCGCGCCCTTCGATGCCTCCCAGCTCGGCGCGCGGCTGCACGAGCTCAAGCCGCCGCTCCACGAGACCACGCTCTGGGGCATGGGCATCGCCTCGGGCGCCGAGCTGCGCCATTTCCTCAACGCCAGCTCCAAGCCGGCCTCGTTCTGGTACGTCACCAGGCTGCTGCTGCGCCACTGCAAGGATCTGCTGCTCAAGCGGCGCGGCACCCGATCCGTCAACGGCAACGCGCTGGTCGCGGCGCTGGCCAAGTCGGCCTTCGACCGTGGCGTCGAGATCCGCGTCAACAGCCCGGCCAGGCGGCTGCTGCAGGAAGACGGCCGCGTGACCGGCGCCGTGGTCCAGACGCCCGCTGGCGAGATGACGATTCACGCCCGGCGCGGCGTGCTACTGGCCACTGGCGGCTTTCCGCACGACCCGGCGCGCAAGGCGCAGTTGCTGCCGCACGCCCCGACCGGGCAGGAACATTGGTCGGCCGGCAACCGGGGCAATACCGGCGACGGCCTGCGCCTGGGCGAAAGCGTCGGCGGCCGGGTGGCCGACGACCTGGTGCAGGCCGCCGCGCTGGCGCCGGTGTCGCTGGTGCCGCGCGCCGACGGCAGCGTGGCGCATTTCCCGCACCTGATCGAGCGCGCCAAGCCCGGACTGATCGCGGTCACCGCGCGCGGCCAGCGCTTCACCAACGAGGCCGACAGCTACCACGACTTCATGCAGGGCCTGGTGGCCGCCACACCCCAGGGCAAAACGCCCGAGGCCTGGCTGGTGGTGGACCACGCCTTCATCCGTTACTACGGCCTGGGCGCGGTCAAACCCTTCCCGCTGCCGCTGGGTCCCTGGCTCAAGAACGGCTACCTCAAGCGCGGCCGGACCCTGGCCGCACTGGCCCAGGCCTGCGGCATCGACGCCGCCGCGCTGCGGGCCACGGTCGAGCGCTACAACGCCATGGCCTTGCAGGGCCGGGACCAGGACTTCGCCAAGGGCGAGACCCCCTACAACCGCATCCAGGGCGACGCGATCCGGACCCAGGCCGCCGGCCTCAGGAACCCCTGCATGGGGCCGCTGGAGCACGGACCCTTCTATGCCGTCAAGGTCGTCATGGGCAGCCTGGGCACCTTCGCCGGCCTCAGGGTCAACGACCAGGCCCAGGTACTCGACGCCCGGGGCCAGCCGATTGCCGGCCTCTACGCGGGCGGCAACGATCTCAGCAGCATGATGGGCGGCCATTACCCCAGCGGCGGCATCACGCTCGGGCCGGCCATGACCTTCGGCTTCATCGCCGCCCACCATGTCGCCGGCGTCGATCCGGCCACACAGGCCAGCTAAGGCGCTGGCGCACCGGATCGAACGCCCCATTTCCTTCTTTTTTTCGCCTCAACAGGACTTCCATGTATTACGAACTCGCGACCATGACCCTGCCGTTCGGCACCGCCGGCACCGCCGCCGCCAACGTCCAGGCCTTCGCCACCGCCCCTGAAGCCAAGGGCGAACTGCTGGCCTGCTGGTTCACCGACATCGGCGTGCTGAATCAGATGATCGTGCTGCGTGGCTTCGCCAACGAGCAGGACCTGCTGGCCGAGCGCGAGCGCACCCAGCACAGCGCCAGCCCGTTCGGCTGCGGCGAGATCTTCCAGAGCCTGGAGCAGCACAGCTACCAGGGCTTCCCCTGGATGAAGCCGGTGCGCCCGAGCGCCGAGAGCGGCATCAGCGGCCCGGTCTACGAGATCCGCACCTACGGCATCAAGCCGGGCGGCGTCCAGCCCACCATCGACCTGTGGGAACAGTACGTGCCGCCGCGCGAGGCGCTGTCGCCCTGCGTGGTCGCGATGGTCGCGCTCGACGGCCCGCTGCGCTTCACCAACATCTGGTCCTACCCAACGCTCGACGCCCGCAGCAAGGCGCGCGCCGACGCGGTGGCCCAGGGCGTCTGGCCGCCCAAGGGTGGCCCGGCCCACCTGACCACCGCGATGGTCTCGACCATCGCCCTGCCCACGGCCGTGTCGCCGCTGAAATAAGCCGCCGGAGTCGAACATGTCGCAGCATCTGAGCACTGCCGAGCCGCCTCAAGGCGCGAACGCCCCCTCGGGGGGCAGCGTCAGCGTGGGGGCACGAATTTATTCGCTCGCCTACCTGAGCTCGCACCGCTGCAGCCCGCCCGAAGCCCTGCGGGTCGCGGCCCAGGCCGGCTACGCCCATGTCGGACTGCGCCTGTGGCCCAACGCGGCCGGCGCGCCGCAGCAGTTCCTGCTCGGCCAGCCCGAGGTGCTGCGCGAAACGCTGGCGGTCCAGCGCGACACCGGCGTCGGCGTGTTCGACCTCGAGATCATCCGGCTCGATGCCGACTTCGACCCGCAGCGCTGGCACGCGCTCTACGAAGCCGGCGCGGCGCTGCAGGCCAAGGCGATCCTGGTTGCCGGCGACGACACCGACGAGGCGCGCCTGAGCGCCAACTACGCCCGCCTGTGCGAGGTCATGGCGCCCTACGGCATGAGCGCCGACCTCGAGTTCATGCCCTGGACCGCCGTGCCCGACGCCAGAGCCGCGCTGCGCATCGTCAACAACGCCGGCAAGCCGGCCAATGCCGGCATCCTGGTCGACGCGCTGCACTTCGGCCGCTCGGCCACGACGCTCGACGACATCCGCGCCATCCCGCGCGAGCTGCTGCACTACGCCCAGATCTGCGACGCGCAGGCCGGCCGCGAGTTCACGACCGAGCAGATGATCCATACCGCGCGCTGCGAGCGCCTGCTGCCCGGCGACGGCAACATCGATATCCAGGGCCTGTTCGACGCCCTGCCGGCCGATCTGCCGATCAGCGTCGAGGTCGTCAACTTCGAGCGTGAAAAGACCGCCAATCCGGCCGAATGGGCCGCGATCTGCCTGGCGGCCAGCCGCCCCTTCGTCGAGCGCTGAAGCCATGTTCGTCCGTTCAGAAACCCTGTCGCGCCTGCCCTTCTTCTTCGGTGCGCGCTGGTTCAGCAGCGCCTGAGCGCGAGCGTCAGCCGCCTTGATCCGACCGCATTGAACCCCGGGTGGCGCTATTTCGCCCCCATGACTTGACAACAGGAGCACCCCATGGACTTTTCCCTGAACGACGAACAGAAGATGATGATCGACACCATCCGTCGCTTCATCGCCGAGGAACTCAAGCCGCTAGAGAACGAGATCGAGGAAAAAGGCTATCTCGAGCCCGAGAAGGCCGCCGCGATCCACGCCAAGGGCAAGGAACTCGGCCTCTACGGGCTCAACATGCCGGTCGAACTCGGCGGCGGCGGCCTGTCCAACCTCGACCGCATCATCTGCGAGGAGCAGTTCGGCCACACCACCGACATCCTGATCCGGCGCGCCTTCGGCAACGTCTACGAGCCGCTGCTGCACTGCAAGGGCGAGCAGGTCGAGCGCTGGCTCAAGCCGGCGATCGAGGGCAAGCGTACCTGCGCGATCACCATCACCGAATCCGGCGCCGGCTCCGACGCCGCCGGCATCAAGACCCACGCCAAGCGCAACGAGCAGGGCCAGTGGGTGCTCAACGGCTCCAAGCATTTCATCAGCGACGGCGAATGGAGCGACTTCT
>JBDLVJ010000050.1:0-3157 GCA_039804875.1 Pseudomonadota bacterium
CGACCGCGGCCGAGATCTTCGGCCTGCTGCCGGCCGAGGTCAGCGGCGAGCAGCGGCGCTACGCCAAGGTCATCAACTTCGGCCTGATCTACGGCATGAGCGGCTTTGGCCTGGCCAAGGCGCTCGGCATCGACAACGCCGCGGCCAGGAACTACATCGAACGCTATTTCCTGCGCTTTTCGGGCGTGCGCCACTACATGGATCAGACCAGGGCGCAGGCCAAGGCGCAGGGCTATGTCGAGACCGTGTTCGGTCGCCGGCTCTACCTGCCCGAGATCAACAGCCCGAACGGTCCGCGCCGCGCCGCCGCCGAGCGCGCCGCCATCAACGCGCCGATGCAGGGCACGGCCGCCGACCTGATCAAGATGAGCATGGTCGCGGTCCAGGCCGCGATCGACGCCCAGGGGCTGGGCGCGTGCATCATCATGCAGGTGCACGATGAACTGGTGTTCGAGCTGCCCGAGTCCGAGCTGGACTGGGTCCGCTTCGAGGTGCCGCGCCTGATGGCGGGCGTGGCCGAGCTCAGGGTGCCGCTGCTGGCCGAGGTCGGTGTCGGCGCCAACTGGGAGCAGGCGCACTGAGGGGGGTACCGGCCGGCGATCCCGGCCCCTGCCGGTCCGCGGTCCGGTTATGGCGTTTTTTCCGCTGATGGATGCAGGACTCCCGGGATGCGACTATCATGGCTGGCAGAGAGAACATCCGATCAAGAGGTAATAAAAATGACAACTGAAGACATCATTGCCGGACCCGCGCGTGTGATGCTGGTCGCCCTGCCCCTGATGTCCTGGGGGCTGGAGCGCCTGCTCGAGGGCGATCACGGCCGCTGGTCCGTGGTCGGCGTGGTCGAGAGCGCGGCCGAGGGGGTGTTGCGCATGGAGCAGATCGCGCCCGACGTGATCGTGTTCGACCTCGATGGCGAGGAGGGGACCGAGTCGCTGGCCCATCTGCAGGCCCAGACCGCGGCCAAGATACTGGCCCTGACGAGTTCGCGCGATCCGGCGCTGCAAGACAGCGCGGTGCTGGTGGGCGCGCGCGGCGTGGTCGGCAAGTACGAGGCGCCGGTCGTGCTGCTGCGCGCGCTCGAGAAGATCCACAACGGCGAGATGTGGATCGAGCGCAGCGCGACCAGCCGCATCTTTCTTGAGCTCTCCAGGCACCAGGACGGCCGCTGGCGTTCCTCGCGCCGGGCCTCGGTCAGCGTGCTGACACCGAAGGAAAAGCTGACGGTCGAGGCCCTGGCCTCGGATGCCGCCGCGCCGGGCAAGGTGATCGCGCAGCGCCTCAACATCAGCGAGCACACGCTGCGCAACCACCTGACCTCGATCTATCGCAAGCTCTCGGTCTCGAACCGGGCCGAGCTGCACGCCTACGTCAACCGGCACGGGCTCGAGCGCCTGGGCTGAGCCTCAGGCCATACCTCAGTCCCGCAGGGCTGAGCCCAGCTTGGCGCGGTACCACTCGTGGAAATGTTGCATGCCGTCCTCCATCGGGCTCTGGTAGGGGCCGACCTCGTTGTCGCCGCGCAGCAGCAGGGCCTTGCGCCCGGCGTCCATGCGCTCGCCGATCTCGTCGTCCTCGATGCAGGTTTCCATGTAGGCGGCGCGCTGGGCATCGACGAAGTCGCGCTCGAAGGCGGCGATCTCCTCCGGATAGTAGAACTCGACCCGGTTGAGCGTCTTGTCGACGCTGATCGGATGCAGGGTCGAGACCGTCAGCACATGCGGGTACCACTCGACCATGATGTGCGGGTAGTAGGTCAGCCAGACGGCGCCCTGTTCCGGCAGTTCGCCCTGCCGATAGTCCATCAGCTGCTGGTGCCATTGCTGGTAGACCGGGCTGCCGGCGCCCTTGAGCAGGTTCTGCACGCCCACGGTCTGGACCGAGTACTCGGACTTGAGCTCCCACCGTAGGTCGTCGCAGGTCACGAAGTTGCCCAGTCCCGGGTGGAACGGGACGACGTGGTAATCCTCGAGGTAGACCTCGATGAAGGTCTTCCAGTTGTAGTGGCACTCGTGCAGCTCGACATGGTCGAGCACCATGCCCTCGAAGCTCAGCGTCCTGGCCGGTCCCATGCCGGCGAGGTCGGCGGCGATGTCGCGGCCGTTGTCCTCGAATAGCATGCCGTTCCATTCGCGCAGCGGGTAGCGCTGCAGGTTCAGGCAGGGGTCCTGTTTGAAGTGCGGCGCACCGACGAGCTCGCCGAGCTTGGACCTGCCCGCGCCACCGCTGTAGGTCCAGCGGTGCAGCGGGCAGACGATGTTGCCGGCGGCGCTGCCGTTGCGGTGTTCGCCGAGGTTGCCGCGCCCCTTGAGCATGACGGCCTGGCGGTGCCGGCAGACGTTGCTGACGAGCTCGACGCCCTGTGCGGTCCGCACCAAGGCGCGGCCCTCGCCCTCCTGGGGCAGGGCGTAGTAGTCGCCCGGATTGGGCACGGCATTGACATGCCCCACATAGCGGGGCCCGCGCTGGAAGATGGTCTCCATCTCGCGCTGGAACAGCGCCGGGTCGAAATAGCTGGAAACCGGAAATTGGCTTGCGGCCTGCTGGAACTGAAGACTTAAATCAGACATGAAGGTCCTGACCTAGAGACTCCCCCTATTAAGGGGCAGGGAAGCGCTTGGTCGTTGAACGAATGAGCGCGGGAAGGTTTTACAACTCCTGATGAGCTGGAAAGGGGCGCTTATTGTATCCCTTGCTGTCGATCGGCGCGGGCAAATCCGGTCCGCGTGCCGGTCCTCGGGCAGCAGGCCCTAAAATCGGACTTTTGATTCTTCGTCGCCTGCGGCAAACGCCGCAGCGGCTCCAGCCATGGCCTCTATCCTTGCGAACCGGGAGATTTCGTGTTCCCTGACCGCCCGCCGCTCCGGCTCGCCCCTTTCGAGCCGGAGGGCGGCATGAGCGCGCCGTCCGCCGATTTTCGCGCCTGGAGCCAGGCGCGCCTGGCCGAGGTCGAGTCCCTGCTCGAACAGTGGGTGCCCGCCGCCGCGCCGGCCTGCCTGGGCGCGGCGATGCGCTATGCGGTGCTCGACGGCGGCAAGCGCCTGCGCCCGCTGCTGGTGCTGGCGAGCGCCGAGGCGGTTGCTGGCGCGTTGCCGCCGCTGGGCAACGCGGCTTGGCGCGCGGCCTGCGCGCTCGAGCTGATCCACGCCTATTCGCT
>JBDLVJ010000051.1:0-3471 GCA_039804875.1 Pseudomonadota bacterium
AGCAGGTATCGACCCGCAGCGTCTCGCCGCGCGCGAGCTCACGCTCGATGATCGCCCCGCCCGCATGCACGAAGGCCAACCCGTCGCCCTGCAGCCGCTGCATCACGAAGCCTTCGCCGCCAAAGAAACCGGCGCCGAGCTTGCGCTGGAACTGCAGGCCGATGCCGACCCCTTTGGCTGCGCACAGGAAGGCATCCTTCTGGCAAATCAGCGTGCCACCCAGGCGCTCAAGCGGCATCGGCAGGATCTTGCCGCTGTAGGGCGCGGCAAAGGCAAGCTTGCGCCGGCCGGCGGCCTGGTTGCGGTACACGGTTGTGAACAGGGACTCGCCGCTGATCAGGCGCTTGCCCGCGCCAAACAGCTTGCCGAACAGGCCGTCCTCCTGCGTCGAACCGTCACCGAACAGGGTATCCATCTCGATTCCAACCTCCATGAACAGCATCGAGCCGGCCTCGCCGATCGCGGCCTCGCCGGGGTCGAGCTCAAGCTCGACCAACTGCATGTCGTCGCCTATCAGGCGGTAATCGATGACATCCATGACCATGTGCGCACTCCTTTGCTCGCGTTGCTGTGTCGGACCTGTTGCCGACTCTACAGGGACAGGCGGTCCGGCGGTTGAAAGTCAGTCCAGCGCGCGCCCCTGGCCCGCCTCCTCGATCGTGCGGCCGTCGCGGATCTGGTAGAGGCGCTGAAAGGTCGGGATGATCTTCTCGTCATGGGTCACGACAATGACGGCGGCCCGGGACTGGCGCGCCATCCGGCCCAGCAGGCGCATCACGCCCAGGGCGCGCTCGCTGTCGAGCGGCGCGGTCGGCTCATCGGCCAGGATCACCGCCGGCCGGTTCGCCAGGGCCCGGGCAATCGACACCCGCTGCTGCTCGCCACCCGAGAGCTGGGACGGCATGGCCTGGGCGCGGTGCGCCAGGTCGAGCTCGGTCAGGAGCTCCAACGCCCGGCTCCTGGCCGCCGCGTTCGACAGGCCCGCCAGCATCGGCAGCAGGGCCACGTTGTCGGTGACATCGAGGAACGAAATCAGGTAAGGCGCCTGGAATACGAAACCGATATGGTCGCGGCGCAGGGCGCTCAGGTCGCGGCTGGCCCAGGCGTTGTCATAGAGCACCTGGCCGCCCAGCACCATGCGGCCCGAGCTCGGTTCGATGATGGCGCCCAGGCATTTGAGCAGGGTGCTCTTGCCCGAGCCCGACGGACCGACCAGGCCCACCACCTCGCCCGGGCCAACGGCCAGATCGACTCGCTTCAAGGCCTCGACGGCGGTATCGCCCCGGCCGTAGACCTTGCGCAGGCCCTGGACCAGGATGCCGCCGCCGGGCTCCGCGGCGCTGCTCGAAGGCGGCAATACGGGTGTCGTCATGCTCAACCTCCGATCGCTTCGGCCGGATCGACCCGGAGCGCGACCCGGATCGCCAGCGTGCTGGCCAGCGCGCAGATCAGCAGCACCACGCCCAGCCCGATCAGGGCATCGCGTGGCAGCAGCAGCACGTATTTCGGAAAGATCGGCGCCCACAGGGTGGCGGCGAGCTTGCCGACGACAAAACCGATCAGGCCCAGCCCCAGCGCCTGCTGCAGGATCATCGCGGCGATGGTCGAGTCGCGGGTGCCTATCAGCTTGAGGACGGCGATCTCCCGGATCTTGCCCATGGTCATGGTGTGGATGATGAAGGCGACGATGGCGGCGCTCACAATGGACAGGATCACCAAGAACATGCCGATCTGCCTGGCCGAGGTGGCGATCAACTTGGCGACCAGGATCTCCTCCATGCCGGCGCGGTCATAGACCTGCAGATGCTTCCAGCGCCGGATCGGCTCGGCCACCTGGGCGGCGGCAAAGCCGTCCTTGATCTGCACCAGCACGGCGTTGACCTGATGGCTGCTGGCATGGCTCGCGATCACGGCCTCCAGCAGTCCCGGCACGCCGGGGCGGTTGAGGGCAGGATTGGCCGCGCTGCGGGCGCGCTCGTTGACGATGGCGTCGTTGTCCTGGAGGAACTGGGCCTGCTGGGCGTCCTTCAGCGGGATGAAGACCATCGGATCGCCGCCCGACGAGACCATGCGCCGGGTCAGCCCGACCACCTCGTACTCATGGCGGCGCAGCCGGATGCGGTCGCCGAGCTCGAAGCCGGTCCTGACATCGGCCAGGGCCTCGTAATGGCTGCGACTCAGCGGCCGCCCCGCCACCAGATGGCTCGGACCGCCCGGCTTGCCGGGCTCGATGCCGACCACCATGGCCCGCACCTCCGTCTCGCCGCGTCTGACCTGCATGTTGAAGTAGGTCACGTTGGCCGCCAGCGCGACCCCGGGCATGCCCTCGATGCCATGCACCAGGTCGTCGCGCAGGCTTGACGCTTCGGCATAGGGACCCTGGGTGCCCTGCTGCACCAGCCACAGGTCGGCGCCGCTGTTGCTCAGCAAGGCCTGCGCGTCATCGACCATGCCGCGATAGACGCCGGCCATCGAGAAGGTGACGCCGATCAGCAGCCCCAGCCCGATGCCCGTCAGCAGGAACTTGCGCCAGCTGTGCTGGATGTCGCGTCCGGCCAGGCTGATCACGGGCCGGTCCTGGCGGCGCCCGAGGGCCGGACCAGCTGCTCGACCACCTGGATGCGGGTATCGGCGCTCAAGGGCTGCTGGCTGTAGACCACGACCCGGTCACCGGACTGGAGCCCGGCCAGGATCTGGACTTGGCCGTCCAGGCTGACCGCGCCGACCTGCACCGGCGCGAACGCCAGCCGGCCGCCTTGCAAGCGCCAGACCCCGGTCGAACCGCCCTGGCGCTGCAGGCTGGCTGCCGGCAGCAGCAGCGAGTCTTCAATCGGCGGCAGCTCGATGCTGGCCTCGACCATCTCGCCGACCGACAGGCCTGGCGGCGCCTGGTCAAGGGACAGCTGGGCAATGCGCTCCTCGGTCACGCTGTCGCTGAGCCATTCGACCCGGGCCACCCGGGCCGGCACCGGCTCGTGCGGGCGCGAGCGCAGCAACAGCCGGGCTGGCAGGCCCGGCACCAGTCCGGCCGAGCGGCCCTGGTCCAGCCGCACCCGCGCCCACAGGCTGGCCGGGTCGATCAGTCGCAGCACCGCCTGGCCCGCCACGACGGTCGAGCCCGGCTCGGCGTCGCGCGCCGACACCACGGCATCGGAGGGCGCGATCAACCGGGCACTGGCGCGCTGCTGCTGCAGGGCCGCCCGCTCGGCCTGGGCGCGGATCCAGTCCTGCGCCGCGACCTCGCCAGCGGCGCGGGCCGACTCGAGCGCGGCAGCGGCCGACGCCAGCTCCTGGCTGCGCGCCTCCAGGGCGCCGGCGCTGATGAAGTGCTGCTGCGCGAGTTCATGCTGGCGACGCAGGTTGGAAGCCGCGAGCCCGTGCCGGGCCCTGGCATCGGCCTGCTGGGCCGCCGCGAGCGTCTGTGCGCTGCTGGCGCGCGCGATGCCCGCCTCCAGCGCCCGCAGCCGCTGG
>JBDLVJ010000052.1:0-13874 GCA_039804875.1 Pseudomonadota bacterium
CCGTGCCTGCCGTGCGGCGATCGCGCTCGAGCTGGCCCGCCAAGGCTACCAGGTCATCGGCACCGCCACCTCGGACGAGGGCGCGAGCAAGATCAACAGCGCCCTGTCGGCCTTTGCCGGCTGCCGTGGCGCCAAGCTCGACGTCAACGATGTGGCCGCCGGCGAGGCCCTGATCGACGCCATCGTCAAGGAGCAGGGCGGCCTGCAAGTGCTGGTCAACAACGCCGGCATCACGCGCGACACCCTGGCCATGCGCCTGAAGGACGAGGACTGGGACGCGGTGCTCGACACCAACCTCAGGGCCGTGTTCCGCATGAGCCGGGCCGCGATCCGTCCGATGATGAAGCAGCGCTACGGCCGCATCATCAGCATCACCAGCGTGGTGGGCGCCTCCGGCAACGCGGGCCAGGCCAACTACGCGGCCGCCAAGGCCGGCGTCGCCGGCATGACGCGCGCGCTGGCGCGCGAGCTCGGCAGCCGCAAGATCACCGTCAACTGCGTGGCGCCCGGCTTCATCGAGACCGACATGACCGGCTCGCTGCCCGAGGCCCAGCAACAGGCGCTGCTGAACCAGATCCCGCTTGGTCACCTCGGCAAGCCGGCCGATGTCGCGCACGCCGTGGCCTTCCTCGCCAGCCCGCGCGCGGGCTATGTGACGGGTCAGGAACTGCATGTCAATGGTGGCATGTTCATGGCCTGATCGAGGCCCGGCCTCCGAATCGGATAACATCGGCCCCGGCTAGCCGCCAGGGGCTGGATCGCGGTCAGCGGCGCAGTTTCAGGACTGGCGAAGCCGGCCCGGCTAAAATGGCGGCACAGTTTTCAACCACCCTCAGAGGGAAATATGAGCGATATCGAAGCACGCGTGAAGAAAATCATTGCCGAACAACTCGGCGTGGAAGAGTCCCAGGTGACCAACGAGAAGTCCTTCGTGGCTGATCTGGGTGCCGACTCCCTCGATACCGTGGAACTGGTGATGGCCCTGGAAGATGCCTTCGGCATCGAAATCCCGGACGAAGACGCCGAGAAGATCACCACGGTGCAAAACGCCATCGACTACGCAGTCGCCAACCAGAAGTAAGCATCCATGAGCCGCCGCCGTGTCGTCGTGACCGGTCTGGGCTGCATCTCCCCCGTGGGCAACACGGTGGAGGCATCCTGGGCCAACCTGCTTGCTGGTCAGTCCGGCATTGACCTGATCACCCGGTTCGATGCCAGCAACTTCGCCTACAAAATAGCGGGTGAGGTCAAGGGCTTTGACCTGGAGTCCTACATCAGCGCCAAGGAAGCGCGGACCATGGACACCTTCATCCACTTCGGCATCGCCGCGGCCGCCCAGGCCGTGGCCGATGCCGGCCTGCCCACGGGCGCGGCGCTGGGTGATGAGGAGGCCACGCGCATCGGTTGCGTGATCGGCTCGGGCATCGGCGGCTTGCCCCTGATCGAGAACACCCGCGACGAACTGGTGAGCCGTGGCCCGCGCCGCATCTCGCCTGTCTTCGTTCCGGCCTCGATCATCAACATGATCGCGGGTCATGTGTCCATGCGTTTCGGCTTCAAGGGGCCGAACCTCGCCGTGGTCACCGCCTGCACCACCGGCCTGCACTGCATCGGCGAGGCCGGCCGCATGATCGAATACGGCGACGCCGACGTGGTGGTCGCCGGTGGCTCGGAAGCCACCACCTCGCCGCTCGGCGTGGGGGGCTTTGCCTCGATGCGCGCGCTCTCGACGCGCAACGACGATCCCAAGACCGCCTCCCGTCCCTGGGACCGGGACCGCGACGGCTTCGTGCTGGGCGAGGGCGCCGGCGTGATGGTGCTCGAGGAGTACGAGCACGCCAAGGCGCGCGGCGCCAGGATCTACGCCGAGCTGTCGGGCTACGGCATGAGCGCCGATGCCGGCCACATGACGGCGCCGAGCATGGACGGCCCGCGTCGCGCCATGCTCAACGCGCTGCGCAATGCCGGCGTCAACGCCGACCAGATCGACTACTTGAACGCGCACGGTACCTCGACTCCGCTGGGCGACATCAACGAGACCCACGCGATCAAGGCCGCGCTGGGCGACCACGCCAGGAAGATCGTCGTCAACTCGACCAAGTCGATGACCGGCCACCTGCTCGGTGGCGCCGGCGGCATCGAGAGCATCTTCACGGTGCTGGCGCTGTATCACCAGATCAGCCCGCCGACCATGAACATCTTCAACCAGGATCCCGAATGCGACCTGGATTACTGCGCCAACCAGGCGCGCGAGATGAAGATCGACGTGGCGCTGAAGAACAACTTCGGTTTCGGCGGCACCAACGGTTCCCTGGTGTTCAAGCGCATCTGACCCCGGCCTGAGCCATGCACAGCGCCCCCTCGGTGGAATACCCGGCGGGGCGTTCGACGTTTCAGGACCGGCTCGAACGCCTGCTCCCGTTGGCCTGGCTCGCCCTGCAGCTGGCCTGGTGGGTCTCGCTGCGTGGCGGGGCATTGCCCGGCGCCTGGTGGTGCTCGGGCCTGTTCGGGCTGGGGCTCTGGGGCGTCGCGCGCTGGCGTTCGCGCCAGCCAGTCGTCGGTCGGCTGTGCTGGGAGCCCGCCCCGGCTCCGGCCGGCGCCGGTGCGCTACCCGCGCCGGGGCCGCCGGGGCGCTGGATCTGGCGTAGCCAGGCCTATCGCCACGGCACCGAGCTGGCCGATCTCCGCTGGGCGCTCGACCTGCAGGGCCAGGTGCTGCTGCGGCTGCGGAATGCCGCCGGCCTGGGCTGGTGGGTCTGGCTGGAGCGCGACAGCGCGCCCGCCGACTGGCAGGCGCTGCGCGTCGCCCTGGTCGCCTGGCGCGAGGCCCGGCGTCCGTCCGCGCGGCGGAGTGCCTGAGCCGGCTCGCGCCGATGCGGCTTGCACCCAGGCGGCGGGACGGATAGAGTCGGTTCAATGCTTGCAGGCTCCTCCAACACTTCCTCCGCGCACAGCGACTGGCTGCTGGTGCAGCGCACGCTGGCCGGCGAGATGCGGGCCTTCGAGCTGCTCGTGCTCAAGTACCAGCGCCGGGTCGAGCGCCTGATCGGGCGTCTGGTGCGCGATCCCGGCCTGGTCGAGGATCTGGCGCAGGAGACCTTCATCCGCGCCTACCGCGCGCTGGCCCGCTTCCGTGGCGAATCGGCCTTCTACACCTGGCTCTATCGGATCGCGGTCAATACCGCCAAGCGCCAGCTCGCCGATCTCAGGCGCGACCCGGTACTGAGCATGAGCGCGCTCGAATCCGACGACGAGGATGAAACTTCTGGCGCCGCGCGTGAACTAATGCTGCAGGCGATTGATGACGCGACCCCGGAAGCCCTGCTCGCGAGCAAGGAAATCGCGCAGGCGGTCAACGCGGCGCTGGAGTCCCTGCCGCGCGAGCTGTGCCAGGCCATCACGCTGCGCGAGATCGATGGCCTGAGCTACGAGGCGATCGCCGCTCAGCTCGGCTGTCCGATCGGCACGGTCCGGTCGCGCATCTTTCGCGCCCGCGAGGCGATTTCGGCCCGCATCAAGCCGCTGCTGGAGCGCCAGGGCGGCAAGCGCTGGTGAGTCGGCCCGCCCTTGTTCTTCATTTGTGTCACCCATGAATCCGCCACAGAACCTAGACGCCATGCCGACACCGTTTGCCGACGGGCGCGAGTCCCTGTCCGCCCTGGTCGATGGCGAGTGCTCGCCCGATGAGCTCGCGGCCCTGCTGCGGCACGGCCCGCCGCGTCAGGCGCTGGACGCGGCCTGGACCTCCTACCAAGCCGTCGGCGCCGCCTTGCGCCAGTCCGCTGGCGACGACGCGCGTCCGCCCTCGACGGATTTCGCCGCCGCCGTGATGGCCCGCCTGGCGGCCGAAGCCCCGCCCGGCGTCGCGCGGGTCACCGAGATGCCGCCACGGGTCAGGGCGCGCGCGGCAGCCAACGACGAAGGCTGGTCCTGGAAATGGGTCGCGGGCCTGGCCGCCTGCGCCGCGGCCGCCGCCTTCGGCTGGCAGTTGCTGGAGCAGGAAGTGGCCGCCGGTCCCGAGCTGGCCAGGTCCCAGCCGGCGACCCGGTGAGCGCCGCCTGTCGCCCGGGCCCGGTCGAGGCGCCGGGTCTTGATCTGTCCCGTGGGCGCCCTCATCTGAGGATGGTCATCGCTACTCTGGAGAACCGCACATGCCGATTCCTCAACCGCTGGTCCGCCGCCTGAAATCCGGGGCCCTGGTCCTGGGTACCGCCTTCGCCACCGCCACCGTGCTCTGGCAGCCGGGCGCTGGCCTGGCCCAGTCCACCAGCGCGCCCGCCGTCGCCAGCCCCGCGTCGCCGCGCGGTCTGCCCGACTTCGCCGACCTCGCCGAGCAGGTCGGCCCCTCGGTGGTCAATATCCGGACCACCGAGAAAGTCGCGCAGGGCCAGCCCGGCAGCCAGGAGGAGCAGATGCTCGAGTTCTTCCGCCGCTTCGGCCTGCCGGTGCCGCCGGGCGCCAGCCCGCGCTCGCCGCGTCAGAATCCGACCCCCGAGGAGCGCCCGCGCGGCGTCGGCTCGGGCTTCGTGCTGAGCGCCGACGGCATCATCATGACCAACGCCCATGTGGTCGAGGGCGCCGAGGAGGTCATCGTGACGCTGACCGACAAGCGCGAGTTCAAGGCCAGGGTGATCGGCGCCGACAAGCGCAGCGATGTCGCGGTGGTCAAGATCGAGGCGCGCGGCCTGCAGCCGGTCAGGATCGGCGACATCGGTCGCCTGCGCGTGGGCGAATGGGTGATGGCGATCGGCTCGCCGTTCGGGCTCGAGAGCACCGTCACCGCCGGCATCGTCAGCGCCAAGCAGCGCGAGACCGGCGACTACCTGCCCTTCATCCAGACCGATGTCGCGATCAACCCCGGCAACTCGGGCGGGCCGCTGATCAACCTGCGCGGCGAGGTGGTCGGCAT
This sequence comes from Pseudomonadota bacterium, assembly GCA_039804875.1. Lineage (GTDB taxonomy): Bacteria > Pseudomonadota > Gammaproteobacteria > Burkholderiales > Burkholderiaceae_C > Malikia. The sequence goes on from JBDLVJ010000052.1 coordinate 4,910, forward strand.
CAACAGCCAGATCTACTCGCGCTCGGGCGGCTTCCAGGGCATCTCGTTCGCGATCCCGATCGACGAGGCGGTGCGCGTGTCGGACCAGTTGCGCGCCAGCGGCAAGGTCACGCGCGGACGCATCGGCGTCTCGATCGCCGGTGTCGATCCGGACATCGCCGAGTCGCTCGGCCTGAAGAAGGCCGAGGGCGCGCTGGTGCGCGGGGTCGAGGAGGGCTCGCCGGCGGCCAAGGCCGGTGTCGAGGCTGGCGACATCATCGTCAGGTTCGATGGCAAGGCGGTCGAGAAGTCGGCCGACCTGCCGCGCCTGGTCGGCAACACCAAGCCCGGGGCCAAGGTCGGCCTGACGGTCTGGCGCCGGGGGGCCTACAAGGAGCTGCGCCTGACCGTGGTCGCTCTCGAGGAGGACAAGGCGGCCAAGGCAACGGGCGCCGAGAAGCCGTCGGCCAGGTCCTCGGGCGCGGCGCAGGCGCTCGGACTGGCGCTGCGCGAACTCGACGCCGAGGAGCGCGCCGCGCTCAAGCTGCGCGGTGGCCTGGTCGTGGCCGAGGCCGGTGGCGCCGCCGCGCGCGCCGGTCTGGCCGAGGGCGATGTGATCCTGGCTGTGGCGAACCGGGAGATCCTGAGCCTGAAGGACTTCGAGGCCGCGCTGGCCGGCCTCGACAAGGCGCGCGCGATCAACCTGCTGGCGCGGCGTGGCGACTGGGTCCAGTACTTCGTGCTGCGGCCGAATTCGCGGTGAACGGGGTTTTGCCTACAATCGAGCCCTAGCTTCTATACAGCCAGACTCCGGCTCTGGGCGCGTCAATTCCTGGCGCGCCTGTTTTTTTGTTGGGCAGCCGCCCGCCCCGCTGGACCCGTCCGACCGCCCGCGATGAACCACATTCGAAACTTTTCCATCATTGCCCATATCGACCATGGCAAGTCCACCCTGGCCGATCGACTGATCTCGCGCTGCGGGGGCCTGAGCGACCGCGAAATGAGCGAGCAGGTGCTCGACTCGATGGACCTCGAGAAGGAGCGCGGCATCACGATCAAGGCGCAGACCGCCGCCCTGCAGTACAAGGCCCGCGACGGCCAGATCTACAACCTGAACCTGATCGACACCCCCGGTCACGTGGACTTTTCCTACGAGGTCAGCCGCTCGCTGTCGGCCTGCGAGGGCGCGCTGCTGGTGGTCGATGCCTCCCAGGGCGTGGAAGCCCAGACCGTGGCCAACTGCTACACCGCGCTCGAGCTCGGCGTGCATGTGCTGCCGGTGCTCAACAAGATGGATCTGCCCAACGCCGATCCCGACAACGCCCGCGCCGAGATCGAGGACGTGATCGGCATCGACGCGACCGACGCGATCCCCTGTTCGGCCAAGACCGGCATGGGCATCGACGAGATCCTCGAGCTGGTCGTGGCCCAGGTGCCGCCGCCGAAGGGCAACCCGGACGGCCCGCTGCGCGCGATGATCGTCGACAGCTGGTTCGACGCCTATGTCGGCGTCGTGATGCTGGTGCGCGTGGTCGACGGCGCCTTGAACCGCGGCGACAAGATCAAGCTGATGGCGACCGAGTCGCTCTACAACGCCGAGAAGCTCGGCGTCTTCACGCCGCACAACGAGCCGCGTCCGGCGCTCAGGGCGGGCGAGGTCGGCTACATCATCGCCGGCATCAAGGAGCTGACGGCGGCCAAGGTCGGCGATACCATCACCGCCATCAAGACCGGCAGCGGCGCCAACCTGCCGTTCGCGACCGAGGCGCTGCCCGGCTTCAAGGAAGTCCAGCCCCAGGTCTTCGCCGGCCTGTACCCGACCGAGGCCAGCGAGTACGACTCGCTGCGCGACGCGCTCGAGAAGCTGCAGCTCAACGACGCCGCGCTGCGCTACGAGCCCGAGGTGTCGCAGGCGCTGGGCTTCGGTTTCCGCTGCGGCTTCCTGGGCCTGCTGCACATGGAGATCGTGCAGGAGCGCCTCGAGCGCGAGTTCGACCAAGACCTGATCACCACCGCGCCCAGCGTGGTCTACCAGGTCGTCAAGGGCGACGGCGAGATCATCATGGTCGAGAACCCGTCCAAGATGCCCGACCAGGGCCGGCTCCAGGAGATCCGCGAGCCGATCGTGACGGTCCACCTCTACATGCCGCAGGAGTATGTCGGCGCCGTCATGACGCTGGCGAACCAGAAGCGCGGCGTGCAGCTCAACATGGCCTACCACGGCAAGCAGGTCATGCTGACCTACGAGCTGCCGCTGGGCGAGATCGTGCTCGACTTCTTCGACAAGCTCAAATCCGTCAGCCGCGGCTACGCCTCGATGGACTACGAGTTCAAGGAGTACCGCGCCTCCGACGTGGTCAAGGTCGATATCCTGCTGAACGGCGACAAGGTCGACGCGCTGTCGATCATCGTCCACCGCAGCCAGTCGGCCTACCGCGCCCGCGCCGTGGTCGCCAAGATGCGCGAGATCATCAGCCGCCAGCAGTTCGACGTCGCGATCCAGGCCGCCATCGGCGCCAACATCATCGCGCGCGAGACCGTCAAGGCGCTGCGCAAGAACGTGCTGGCCAAATGCTATGGCGGTGACATCAGCCGCAAGAAGAAGCTGCTCGAGAAGCAGAAGGCCGGCAAGAAGCGCATGAAGCAGATCGGCTCGGTCGAGGTGCCGCAGGAAGCCTTCCTCGCCATCCTGCAGGTGGAGGAATGATGAGCGACGACAAGATGGCGACGCTGACCGGCATCCTGCTGGCGGCTTTCGGTGGCTACGGCCTGGCCTGGTATCTGGGCCTGGTCGAGGGCAACTTCGCGCTGCTGCTGTTCCTGGCCACCTTCGTGACCGGCCTGTACTGGGTGGCCGAGAAGTGGGTCTTCCTGCCGCGCCGCCGCGCCGCCGCCGAAACCCTGGCGGCCGAGCAGGCGCGCCGCAGCGCCGAACTCCAACGCATGGGCGTCAAGGCCGATAGCGTCGACCTCGCGGCCGCGCAGCAGAAACTGCTGGCCCAGCCCTGGTGGCTGGACTGGACCGCCGGCCTGTTCCCGGTGATCGTGGTGGTGTTCCTGCTGCGCAGCTTCCTGTTCGAGCCCTTCAAGATTCCCTCGGGCTCGATGATCCCGACCCTGCGCGTGGGCGACCTGATCCTGGTCAACAAGTTCCACTACGGCGTGCGCCTGCCGGTGCTCAACACCAAGGTGCTGGCCAACCACGAGCCGCAGCGTGGCGACGTGATGGTGTTCCGCTACCCGCCGCAGCCCAGCCTGGACTACATCAAGCGCGTGATCGGCGTGCCTGGCGACGAGGTGGCCTACCTGAACAAGCGACTGACCGTCAACGGCCAGGCCGTGCCCACCGCCAGTGCTCCCGAGTTCTTCGACTCCGATTCGATGCGCTATGCCCGCCAGTTCGAGGAGCGCCATGGCGGCAAGACCTACCACACGCTCAACGACGAGGATCGCCCGGCCTTCATTCCCGGTGCCAGCGACTTCCCGTACAAGAACCAATGCCGCTACAGCGTGGAGGGCGTGGTCTGCAAGGTGCCGGCCGGCCACTATTTCATGATGGGCGACAATCGCGACAATTCGCTCGATTCGCGCTACTGGGGCTTCGTGCCCGAGGCCAACATCGTCGGCAAGGCCTTTTTCGTCTGGATGAATTTCGGCGACCTGGGCCGCATCGGCGCCTTCGAGTGATGGGCAATCCGCCCGCCAGCCTTTAAGATGCGCGCAGGATGGCATTCGGGAGGGCGATGATGAAAACACGGCAACGCGGCTTGGGTCTGATCGGTCTGATCCTGGTCAGCGCGATGGTGGTGGCGCTCGGGGTGGTGCTGATGCGGGTCGTTCCGACCGTGATCGAGTACCAGGCCGTTCAGCGCGCCGCCCAGCGCGCCGCCCAGGGCAACAGCCTGGCCGAGGTGCGCAGCCTGTTCGACAAGGCGGCCATCATTGATGACATCCACTCGATCAACGGCCGCGCCCTCGAGATCAGCAAGGAGAACGACCGGGTGATCGTCGCCTTCGCCTACGAGCGCGAGATCCATCTGGCCGGCCCCGCCTGGCTGGTGATGCGTTATTCCGGCCGCTCCAAGTGAGCGCCGGCCTGAAGGGAATACACAGCTTTTGAATGCCGATCTACTGGCGCTGCAAACGCGCCTCGGATACCGTTTCGCCTCGGTCCCGCTGCTTGAGCGGGCACTGACCCACCGCAGCCATTCCGCCGATCACTACGAGCGGCTCGAGTTCCTGGGCGACTCGGTGCTGAGCCTGGCCGTCTCGGGCCTGCTCTACGAACGACTGAGCCGCCAGCACGAGGGCGAGCTCTCGCGCATCCGAGCCAACCTGGTCAAGGAGGACACGCTGGCGGGCATCGCCGCCACGCTGGCGCTCTCGAGCGTGCTGCGCCTGGGCGAGGGCGAACTGCGCTCGGGTGGCCAGCGCAAGCCCTCCATCCTGGCCGACGTGGTCGAGGCCCTCATCGGCGCGGTCTACCTCGATGCCGGCTTCGCCGAGGCCGAGGCGCTGGTGCGCCGGCTCTACCAGGATGTCGACATCAATCCGGCCATGAGCGCGAGCAGCAAGGACGCCAAGACCGCCCTGCAGGAATGGCTGCAGGGCCGCAAGATGAAGCTGCCGGCCTACCGCGTGACCGCGATCAAGGGCGAGGCGCATCGCCAGACCTTCGAGGTCGAGTGCGAGATCGAGTCCGGCCAGCGCCAATCAGGCCGCGGCGTCTCGCGCCGTGCCGCCGAGCAGGCCGCCGCGGCGGCCCTGCTGCAACAACTGAACAAGAATCCGAAATGAGCCGACCCCTTACCCCCAAGTCCGATCCCGCCGTCAAGTCCGAACCGAACCAGGATCTCGACGCCATGCTGGCCGGCGCGCTGCGCAAGTCCAGCAAGGCGCCAGCGGCAGCCTCCGAAGCCGAGCCGGTCGAGCCAGCCGAGCCGCTGGGACCCAAGCGCTGCGGCTATATCGCGATCGTCGGCAAGCCCAACGTCGGCAAGTCCACGCTGCTCAACGCGCTGGTGGGCCAGAAGGTCAGCATCACCTCCAGCAAGGCGCAGACCACGCGCCACCGCATCACCGGCCTGCGCACGCTGGGCGCGACCCAGTTCGTCTTCGTCGATACGCCGGGCTTCCAGACCCGGCATGGCAATGCGCTGAACCGCTCGCTCAACAAGACCGTGCTGGGCGCGGTGACCGACGTCGATCTGATCGTGTTCGTGGTCGAGGCCGGCAACTTCCATTCGGCCGATGCCAAGGTGCTCGAGCTGCTGCCCAAGAACATTCCGGTCATCCTGCTGGCCAACAAGCTCGACATGGTGCACCGCCGCGCCGAACTGGCGCCCTGGCTGGCCGAGATGCAGCAGCGCCATGCCTTCGCCGAATTCGTGCCGATGTCGGCCAAGAACGCCAAGGACGTGCAGCGCTTCTACGCCATCTGCGAGAAATACCTGCCCGAGCAGGACTGGATGCACGATGCCGACGACCTGACCGACCGCAGCGAGCGCTTCATGGCGGCTGAGATGGTGCGCGAGAAGCTGTTCCGCCTGACCGGCGACGAACTGCCCTACACCTCGACCGTCATCATCGACAAGTTCGAGCTGGACGGCAAGCTGCGCCGCATCGCCGCCACCATCGTGGTCGAGCGCGAAGGCCACAAGGGCATGGTGATCGGCGACAAGGGCGAGAAGCTCAAGCGCATCGGCTCCGAGGCGCGCCAGGAGCTCGAACGGCTCTGGGGTGGCAAGATCTTCCTGGAGCTCTGGGTCAAGGTCCGCTCCGGCTGGGCCGACGACGACGCCCGCGTGCGCAGCTTCGGCTACGAGTAAGCGCTGGCGCGCCCATGGCCAGCCCCAGGCCCAAGCTGCCGCGCGTTCACGAGGAGCCGGCCTATGTGCTGCACCGCCATGACTGGAGCGAGTCCAGCCTGATCCTGGAGGTGTTCAGCCGCCGCCACGGCCGGATCGCGCTGGTGGCCAAGGGCGTCAAGCGTCCGACTTCCCAGTACCGGCCGGTGCTGCTGCCGCTGCAGCCGCTGCGCCTGGGCTGGGGCGGCGATGCCGAGGTTCGCACGCTGAGCAGCGCGCAGTGGCAGGGCGGGCATGTCATGCCCTCGGGCGACAAGCTGCTGGCGGGCTACTACCTCAACGAGCTGCTGCTCAAGCTGCTCGCGCGCGAGGACGCGCATCCCAAGCTGTTCGATCATTACGCCGACGCGGTGCTGGCGCTGGCCGAGGGCCAGGAGGTGCAGGCCGCCGTGGTGCGCGCCTTCGAGCTGCTGATCCTGCGCGAGGCGGGTCTGCTGCCGGCGCTCGACCTCGAATGCTCCAGCCTGGCGCCGCTGCTGCCCGACGCCCATTACCGGCTCGAGCCCGAGGCCGGCCTGCGCCTGGTCGAAGCGACCGACAGCCCGGCGGCGCTGCACCATGCCCTGGCCGGGGAGTCCTGGCTGGCGTTGCAACTCGCGCTCGACGACCCCCATCCCTTTGCCGCGCTGCGGCGGGCCTGCCATGGCGCGCGCGGCAATGCCTTGCGCCAGCCGCTGCGCCAGCTGCTGCACTACCATAGCGGCGTGCGCGTGTTCCAGACCCGCCAGCTGATGCTGGACCTGCGGCGCCTGCGGCCTTTGCACCCGCCTGAATCCTTAACGAGACCATGACTTCCACTGCCTCCCTGCTCAGCGTCCAGCCTGTCGCCAGCCTGCCGACCGCCTTGTCCGTCAACGTCAACAAGGTCGCGCTGGTGCGCAACACCCGCCACCTGGGCATCCCGAGCGTCACGCGCGCCGCGCAGCAATGCCTGGAGGCCGGCGCGCAGGGCATCACCGTGCACCCGCGCCCGGACGCTCGCCATATCCGCGAGCAGGATGTGTTCGACCTGCAGGCCCTGATGCAGGACTGGCCGCAGCGCGAGTTCAACATCGAGGGCAATCCGTTTCACAACCTGATGGAGATCGTGCGCCAGGTGCGGCCTCGGCAGGCCACCTTCGTGCCCGATGGCGAAGGCCAGTTCACCAGTGACCATGGCTGGAACCTGGCGCAGGACGGTGAACGCCTGCGCCCGCTGATCGCTGAGTGCCGGGCGCTGGGCGTGCGCGTGAGCCTGTTCATGGACCCGGTGCCCGAGGCGATGGCGCAGGTCAGGGCGCTTGGCGCCGACCGCATCGAGCTTTACACCGAGCCCTATGCCGCCGCCTGGGGCCATGCGACCCAGGCCGAGCAGCTCGAGCGCTACCGCGCGGCGGCCCAGGCCGCGCTCGACGCCTGCCTGGGCATCAACGCCGGCCACGACCTGAACCGCGACAACCTGGCCGATTTCCTGCGCGCGGTGCCGGGCGTGGCCGAGGTCTCGATCGGACACGCGCTGATCGCCGACGCGCTCGAGCTCGGTTACGGCGCCACGGTGCGGGCCTATCTGGATTGCATCGCGGCTTCGCGCGCCTGAACCCAGCGGCCCGGAGCATGATCTACGGCATCGGCACCGACATCTGCGACGTGCGTCGCATCCGCGCCAGCCTGGAGCGCCATGGCGAGCGCTTCGCCGAGAAAATCCTCAGCGAGGCCGAACTGGCCAGCTGGCGCGCGCGCGGCGAGCGCTGGCCCGAGCGCGGCGTGCGTTACCTGGCGACCCGCTTCTCGGCCAAGGAAGCCTTCAGCAAGGCGATCGGCCTGGGCATGCGCATGCCGATGACCTGGCGCGATTGCGAGATCGCCAAGCTGCCCAGCGGCCAGCCCGTGATCCGGCTGCATCGCGGCCTGAAGGACTGGTTCGAGGGCCAGGGCCTGAGCGCCCATGTCAGCGTCAGCGACGAAACCGATTACGCCGCCAGCTTCGTGGTGGTCGAGCGCACCGGCGGCGATACCCTGCCATCAGGAAAGATATGACCTCCCATTCCCCGCTGATCATCGACATCGCCGGTACCCGGCTCAGCCAGGCCGACAAGCAGCGCCTGGCGCACCCGCTGGTCGGCGGCGTGATCCTGTTCGCCCGCAACTGGGAGGATCGCGCGCAGCTGACCAAGCTTTGCCGCAAGATCAAGAAGGTCCGGCTCGACCTGCTGATTTGCGTCGATCACGAGGGCGGTCGCGTGCAGCGCTTTCGCCGCGACGGCTTCACCCACCTGCCCCCGATGCGCGCCTTTGGCCAGATCTGGCTCGAGGGCGACGGCTCGGCCACCGGCGCCGCCGCGCTGACCGCCTGCAACGCCGCGACCGCGACCGGCTATGTGCTGGCGTCCGAGCTGCGCGCCTGCGGGGTCGATTTCAGCTTTGCCCCGGTGCTCGACCTCGACCATGGCGGCAGCGGCGTGATCGGTGACCGCGCCTTCGCGCGCGACCCGCGCATGGTGACCCTGCTGGCGCAGGCGCTGATGCATGGCCTGCGCCAGGCCGGCATGGCCAACTGCGGCAAGCATTTTCCCGGCCACGGCTGGGCCACGGCCGATTCGCATGTCGACATGCCGGTCGACGAACGGGTGCTCGAAGCCATCCTGGCCGATGACGCTGCCCCTTACGGCTGGCTCAACGCCAGCTTGAGCAGCGTGATGCCGGCCCATGTGATCTACCCGCAGGTCGATGCGCGCCCGGCCGGCTTCTCCAGCCTCTGGCTCGGCGAGGTGCTGCGCCGTCGCCTGGGCTTCACGGGCGCGGTGTTCAGCGACGATCTGTCGATGAAGGGGGCGCGCCAGCTCGGGGGTCGCGAGCTCAGCTACACCGAGGCCGCGTTCACCGCGCTCGAAGCCGGCTGCGACCTGGTGCTGCTGTGCAACCAGTCGCTGCTCGAGGACGGCGCGCCGATCGACGAATTCCTGCACCGCATGAGCGAGGCGCTGCTCAAGGGCCGCTGGACCGTGCGCGAGGCCAGCGAGCAGCGCCGGCAAGACCTGCTGCCCAGGGCCAAGGCGCTCAAATGGGACCAGCTGATGGTGGAGCCGCGCTATAGGCACGCGCTGGGGCTGTTGCCCTGACTCGTGGCCAGTCCATGCATA
>JBDLVJ010000053.1:0-4177 GCA_039804875.1 Pseudomonadota bacterium
TCTCGATCGGGCTGCAGAACCTGGCCGGACTGCCCTCGGCCTTCGGCAAGGCGCGCTCGACCGACCAGCGCGGCGTCTACAAGGTGGTCGTGCGCACCGGCCAGAAGGAGGTCGGCCTCAATGCCCTGACCGAGGCGCGCGATCTCGTGATGGCGGCCATCAACGACGAGCCCTTCGATGTCGCCGCCCGCGTGCAGCGACTCAAGACCCTGATCGAGCTCCATGCCCTGGGTCCGAGCACCCGTGCCATCGTCGAGGCCGCCACCCAGCGCAGGATTCCGCATATCCGCCTGATCGACGACGGCAATCTGGTCCAGCTCGGCTACGGCGCCAGGCAGCGCCGGATCTGGACCGCCGAGACCGACCGCACCAGCGCGATCGCCGAGGGCATCTCCAAGGACAAGGAACTGACCAAGGAACTGCTCAAGGCCTGTGGCGTGCCGACGCCCGAAGGCCAGGAGGTCGATAACGCCGAGCAAGCCTGGGAAGCGGCGCAGGACATCGGCCTGCCGGTGGTGGTCAAGCCCTCGGACGCCAACCGGGGCCGAGGCGTGGTGCTGAATCTGCATACCCGCGAGCAGGTCATGGCCGCCTACGAGATCGCGGCCAAGGTCAGCTCCTATGTCATGGTCGAGCGCATGGTCAAGGGCGAGGAGCATCGCCTGCTGATCGTCGGCGACAAGCTGGTCGCCGCCGTGCGCGGCGAGCTGTCCTACATCACTGCCGACGGCCGCTCGACGGTGGCGCAACTGGTTGATGCCCAGATCAACGCCGACCCGCGCCGTGGCGTCGAGGAGCATTTTCCGCTCAACCCGATCCTGCTGCCGCAAAACGGCAAGGTCATGCTGGAGCTGCAGCGCCAGGAGCTGGGACCCGACTCGGTGCCCGAGGCCGGGCGCAAGATCCTGCTCGAGCGCAACGGCGTGCTGAGCCAGGATATCACCGACCTGGTCCACCCCTCGGTGGCCGAACTGGCCGCGCTGGCCGCGCGCATCGTCGGCCTCGACATCGCCGGCGTCGACGTGGTCGCGACCGACATCTCGCGCCCGCTCGAGGCCCAGGGTGGCGCCATCATCGAGGTCAATGCCGGCCCCGGCTTGCTGATGCACCTCGAGCCCGCCGTGGGCCAGGCGCGTCCGGTCGGCGAGGCCATCGTCGAGCACCTGATGGGGCCGGACAACAGCGGTCGCATTCCGGTGGTCGGCATCAGTGGCGTCGAGCACACCACGGCGGTCTCGATGCTGACCGGCTGGCTGCTCTACCGCGCCGGTTACACCACCGGCCTGGCCTGCAATGCCGGCATGTACCTGCAGATGGACCGGATCGAGACCGCCTCTCCCGGCGAATGGGAATCCGGCCAGCGCATCCTGATGAACCGCACCACGACGGCGGCGGTGATCGAAAGCTCGCCACGCGGCATCCTCGAGCATGGCCTAGCCTATGACCGCTGCCAGGTCGGCGTTGTCACCGGCCTGCCGGTGCCCGTCGGACTCGAGGACCACCACATCCACAGCCACGAACAGATGCGTACGGTGCTGCGGACCCAGATCGATGTCGTGCTGCCGACCGGCTGCGCCGTGCTCAACGCCGATGACGAGACCTGTGCCGGCCTGGCCGAACTCTGCGACGGCTCGGTGCTGTTCTATACCGTCAACGCCGACCACGCGCTGCGCGCCGAGCATTGCGCCCAGGAGACTGGACGCTTCCTGGTCGTGCGCGACCAGCAGATCCTGTTGCTCGGACACCAGACAGAAACCCCCGTGATGGACCTGCGCCACCCGGTGGTTCAACGGCTGCTGCTGCAGCATCTGCCCTTGCCCGCCCTGCTGGCCGCCGTCGGCGCCGCGCTCGCGCTCGAGATGGACCCGGCCCTGGTTCGCGCCGGGGTCGAGACCGCCGAATAAATCTTTTCTGGTTGATCAAGCAAGATGGAAGTTTCCCGCATCCGGGCCCTGCGCGGCCCCAACCTCTGGTCCCGCCACACCGCGATCGAGGCCGTCATCACGCTCACGCCCGCCGAGCGCGACCTGGCGCAGTTGCCCGGCTTCGTCGAGCAGCTGCGCCAGCGCTTCCCGCAGGTCGGCGCCCTGCAACAGCCCAGCACCCAGGTCCGGCTGTCGCTGGCCCATGTGCTCGAGCGCGCGACGCTGGCGCTGCAGGCAGAGGCCGGTTGCAAGGTCAGCTTCGGGCGCACGGCCAAGGCGCCCGACGAGGGCATCTACCAGATCGTGATCGAATACACCGAGGAAGCCGTCGGCCGCCTGGCGCTTGACCTCGCGATCGAACTGGTCGAAGCAGCCCTGGAGCAAAAACCCTTCGATCTGATCGAGGCGATCGCGCGCCTGCGCGAGACCGACGAGGACGTGCGCCTCGGCCCCTCGACCGGCTCCATCGTCGATGCGGCGGTCGCGCGCGGCATTCCCTACCGTCGCCTGACCCAGGGCAGCCTGGTCCAGTTCGGCTGGGGCAGCAAGCAGCGTCGCATCCAGGCCGCCGAGATCGACCGCACCAGCGCGATCGCCGAAGGCATCGCCCAGGACAAGGACCTGACCAAGAAGCTGCTGCACTCGGCCGGCGTGCCGGTGCCGCTGGGCCGCCCGGTCAAGGACGAGGAAGACGCCTGGGCTGCCGCGCAGGAACTCGGCGGACCGGTCGTGGTCAAGCCGCTCGACGGCAACCAGGGCAAGGGCGTGACTGTCAATGTCGAGACGAGCGAACAGGTCATGGCCGGCTACCGCAACGCGCGCCATTACCGCGAGGAAATCCTGGTCGAACGCTTCCTGCCCGGCATCGACTACCGTTTCCTGGTGGTGGGCGACAAGCTGGTGGCGGCGGCCAGGCGCGATCCACCGCTGGTGATCGGCGACGGCGTCCACACGGTGCGCCAGCTGGTCGAGACGGTTAACCAGGATCCCAAGCGCGGCGACGGCCACGCCACGCCACTGACCAAGATCCGGCTCGACGAGATCGCGCTCGACCGCCTGCGCGAGCAGGACCTGACGCCCGAGTCGGTGCCGGTGCTGGGCCAGCGCGTCGTGCTGCGCAACAACGCCAACCTCTCGACCGGCGGCAGCGCCACCGACGTGACCGACGAGGTGCATCCCGATGTGGCCGCGCGCGCGGTGGCGGCGGCCCAGATGGTGGGCCTCGACATCTGCGGCGTCGACGTGGTGTGCCAGAACGTGGTCGAGCCGCTCGAACAGCAGTCCGGCGGCGTGGTCGAGGTCAATGCCGCGCCCGGCCTGCGCATGCACCTGAGCCCGAGCTTCGGCAAGGGCCGCAACGTGGGCGAGGCGGTCATCAACCACATGTACCCGTCTGGCGACGACGGCCGGATTCCTATCGTCGCGGTCACCGGCACCAATGGCAAGACCACCACCGTGCGCCTGACCGCGCATCTGCTCAAGGGCAACGGCCTGCGCGTGGGCATGACCAACACGGATGGCGTCTATGTCAACGGCCGCCAGACCGATAGCGGCGACTGCAGCGGACCGCGCAGCGCGCGCAATGTGCTGATGCACCCGGACTGCGACGCGGCCGTGTTCGAGACCGCCCGTGGCGGCCTGCTGCGCGAGGGCCTGGCCTACGACCGCTGCCAGGTGGCGGTCGTGACCAACATCGGCGCCGGCGATCATCTGGGCCTGAACTTCATCACCACGCTCGAGGACCTGCGCGTGCTCAAGCGCGTCATCGTGCTCAACGTCGCGCCCGGCGGCATGGCCGTGCTCAACGGCACCGACCCCGAGGTCGTCAAGATGGCCCGGCATTGCCCAGGCCAGATCACCTATTTCGGCTACGACCCGCATCATCCGGTGATCGCCACCCACCGCGCCCTGGGCAGGCGGGTGCTGTTCGTCGACCAGGACGATGTCGTCGCGGCCGAGGGCGGGCGCGAAGTCCGGCTGCCGCTGTCTGGCATACCGATCACGGCCAACGGCGCGATCCGCTTTCAGGTCGAAAACGCGCTGGCCGCCATAGGTGCGGCCTGGGCGCTGAACCTGCCCTGGGACAGGATCAAGGCCAGCCTCGCGACCTTCGTCAGCGACGCCCAGGCCGTGCCGGGCCGCTTCAACCTTTTCGACTACAAGGGCGCCACGCTGATCGCGGACTACGGCCACAACCCGGACGCGATCCAGGCCTTGTCCGATGCCGTCAAGAACATGCCGGCCAGACAGCG
>JBDLVJ010000054.1:0-2507 GCA_039804875.1 Pseudomonadota bacterium
AGGCTGGTGGCGGTGACCCAGGTCTCGAACGCGCTCGGCACCGTGGTGCCGGTGCGGGAGATCGTGGCGCTGGCCCATGCGGCAGGCGCCAAGGCCCTGGTCGATGGCGCGCAGTCGGTCAGCCACATGCGGGTCAACCTGCAACAGCTCGACGCCGATTTCTTCGTGTTCTCGGGGCACAAGATCTTCGGCCCGACCGGCATCGGCGTGGTCTACGGCAAGCGCGAGCTGCTGGAGGACATGCCGCCCTGGCAGGGTGGCGGCAACATGATCGCCGACGTGACTTTCGAGCGTACCCTGTACCAGCCGCCGCCGAACAAGTTCGAGGCCGGCACCGGCAACATCGCCGACGCGGTGGGCCTGGGCGCGGCGCTGGACTATGTGCAGCGGGTCGGGATCGAGGCCATCGCCCGCTACGAGCATGACCTGCTCGACTACGCGACGCACCACCTCAAGCCGATTGCCGGCGTGCGGCTGATCGGCACCGCCCAGGACAAGGCCAGCGTGCTGTCCTTCGTGCTCAAGGGCTACAGCACCGAGGAGGTCGGCCAGGCGCTGAACGAGGAAGGCATCGCGGTGCGCACGGGTCACCACTGTGCCCAGCCCATCCTGCGCCGCTTCGGGGTCGAGACCACGGTGCGCCCCTCGCTGGCGTTCTACAACACCTGTGAAGAGGTGGACCGCTTCATCGCGGTGATTGGCCGACTCAGCCACGCCAGACGCTGAAGCTGGCCCGATGCCGCGCCAGCGGCGGCATCGGGCCCGCGCGACTGCGGACTCAGGAACGCGCGCCCATCGGCAAGGCCAGCTCATTGGCCACTGGCGCCGAGCCGAGCTTGAAAATCGCCACCACCTCGGACAGATTGAGCGCCTGGTCGCGCAAGGCGGCGGCGGCGGCGGCGGACTCGTCCACCAGCGCCGCGTTCTGCTGCGTCATCCGATCGAGCCGGCTCATGGCCTCATGGGTCTGGCCGATGCCCTGGTGCTGCTCGCTGGCGCCGGCGGCAATATCCGCGATCAGATCGCTCACCCGCCTGACCCCCTGCACGATGTCGCTCATCGCCACCCCGGCGATGTTGACCTGCCTGGCGCCCGACTCGATGCGGTCCGCCGAGGAGGTGATCAGACCCTTGATCTCCTTGGCCGCCTCGGCGCTGCGCTGGGCCAGGCCGCGCACCTCGGTCGCCACCACCGCGAAGCCCCGGCCCTGCTCGCCCGCGCGCGCGGCTTCCACCGCCGCATTGAGCGCCAGGATGTTGGTCTGGAACGCGATGCCATCGATCACGCCGATGATGTCGGCGATGCGGCGCGCACTGTCGGTGATGTGCTCCATGCTCGACACCACCTGGGCCACCACGTCGCCGCCGCGCATGGCGGCCTGCGCCACGGTCAAGGCCAACTGATTGGCCTCGCTGGCGGTCTGCGCCGATTGCGCCACGGTGCTGGTCAGTTGCTCGATGCTCGCCGCCGTCTGCTGCAAGTTGCCGGCCATCTGCTCGGTCCGCCGCGACAGGTCATGGTTGCTGATCGCGATCTGGCTCGACGCGGTCGAGACGGCATCGACGCCGCCGCGCACCTCGGCCACCACCACGCGCAGACGCGCCGACATGCTCGACATCGAGCGCAGCAACTGGCCGAACTCGTCTTGCCGCTCATCGTGCTGGTCCAGTCCGAGATGGCCCTCGGCCATCGCCTCCGACAATGCCAGGGCGCGCCGCAGGGGATGGGTGATCGAGCGGATCAACCCCCGCGCGAACAGCACCGCGACAGCCAGCACCCCCAGCGCCAGCGCCAGCCCGGTGCCGAGCGCCTGACGCCGGCTGGCCTCGGCCTCGGCAAGCGCGGCCTCGCGCCGCTGGTGCAAGACCCGCAGAAAGGCGTCGATCGCCTGGGTATAGGCGTTGATCGCTGGCAGGAACTGCTGATCCAGGAAGGTCTGCGCCTTGGCCGCGCCTCCGACCAGCTGAAAGGCCTGATCCTCGGTCTGGTGCAGCACCTCGGCCTGCAGCGCCAGCACCCTGGCCCGAAGCCGCGCGACCTGAGCGAGCGGGTCCTGCTCGGCCGACCCCGCGACCGAAGCGGCGACCTGTCGATACAGATCGTCGATCTGCGCGTTGCCCTGCTGGAGACGGTCATCGAGGAAGGCGCTGACGCCAGCGTCATGGGCACTGGTCGCCACCACGACACGCTCCAGATTCAGCCGGTTGAGCCCCTGCCATTGCAGGGCCAGTTCGATGCGGTGGTCATAGACCCTCAAGAAGCGCGCCAGCTCCGCCTCCAGCGCCATGAAACGGTACAGCATCGAACCCGCCAGCAGCAATACCAAGGCCAGCAGACCCAGTATCGCGATCGGAAGCCGATGGACGACCTTGATGTGGTTGATATTCATTCGATTCCCTGGCTCAGCGCCACTGATTGACATTCAGGGAAATCTACCGAGTCACTTCAATAACGAAAACGAATAAAAACGGATAAAGATCAAGCCCCAGGTTTGAAGAGAGGGACAT
>JBDLVJ010000055.1:0-2960 GCA_039804875.1 Pseudomonadota bacterium
CCCGCAACCCCTCCCCACTCCCCCACCCAGGCCGGCGGCTGGCTCAGGCTGGGGTTTCTGACCGGCTGGCCCGGCCTTGGGTTTACCCAAATACCAAAAAATACACGCTTTGTTTACACGCTGCGTTGACAACGAGTTAAACGCGGTGTTTAATACGTCCCATGCCGCAGCGAAAGCAGCGCGGCAAGGGCCGACGCATCGACGTACAGCCCGGCAGGCCAGGATCGGCGCAGAGGCAATGTGTAGCGGCCATCCTGTCCAGACGCAGCAAGCCATGCGCCTGGACCGCCTGCCCAGGATCGTTAACAAGCAGCAACCGGGTGTCCAGGCCCTCCATCTAGCCAAAGAGCAGTAACGGTAAATCTGGTGATGGGCGTGCAGCCCTAGAAAAGAAACGTCCCGCGCTTGTGCGGGTGAGGTGCAAACGACCAATAGCAGCAACGGTGTAGCCGGTTGGAATCCCGGCACAGGCCTCGAGCAGGTCCAGCGGATATGCCCTAGCGGGCAGAGGGCTGGAAACCGACGAGGCCGAAAACCCGAGCGCCTTCCCTGGAGGGCGCTCGGGTTTTTCACGAGGCAACCGGGCCAGCCTCCATCAACGGCCCATTCCACCCACACGACATGAGCAACACCGACAAACTCTCCGAATACGACTTCATCATCGCGATCGACACCAGCGGCTCCATGGGCGAGCCCGTCAAGGCTGGCTCCAGCATCACCCGCTGGGAGGCGGTGCAGGAATCGGCGCTGACCATCATCCGCGACGTCGAGAAGCTCGACAGCGACGGCATCGGCCTGGTGCTGTTTGGCGGCCCGACCATCAAGAGCTTCGATGGCGTGACCAGCGACAAGGCGCGCGAGGTGTTCGCCAGCGCCGGCCCGCGCGGCTCGACCCCGCTGGCCGAGGCGCTGACCGCCTCCCTGGCCCTGGCAGGCAAGTCGGACAAGAAGGATTTCGTCATCGTCTTCACCGACGGCGTGCCGGATGACCGCGCCGCAGCCGCCAACGTCATCGCCAAGGCGGCCAACGCCCAGGACAGCGACGACGCCCTGACCATCCTGTTCGTCCAGGTGGGCGATGACCGCAGCGCGACTACCTACCTCAAGAGCCTGGACGATGACCTCAAGGGCTGCAAGTTCGACATCGTGGACGCCAAGACAGTGCCCGAGGTCGACGCCTTTGCCAGCACGGTTGACCTGATCCTGGCGGCGATTGCCGACTGACCCATGGTCGACCTGATCCTGATCGCCTTCACCGCCTGCACGTTTGCGGGTGGCTTCTGGCTCGGCAAGACCTACGGCAGCGCGGCTGCGGTGGTGGCAGCCGTCAAGGCCAAGCTGAAGGACTGACGACATAGCCCCTCGCGAGAGGGGTGAAACCCCCACCGGAGAGCACCATGAGCCAATCCACCAGCGCCGCCACCGATGTCGGCGAATTCATCATCGACCTGGACGGCGGCATGTTCGATCGCAAGCTGTCGATCGCCCTGTCCCAGGTCGCCGCCGCAGCGGTCGACAACGACAAGGCCGGCGAGGTCACGGTGAAGTTCAGCTTCGCCAAGATCCCCGGCACCAAGCAGGTGCAGTGCAAGCACTCGCTCAAGTTCACCCGCCCGACCGCCGACGGCAAGGCCAGCGAGGAGGAATCCCGCTCGACCCCGCTGCATGTCGGCCGCTTCGGTCGCCTGAGCCTGGCCCCCGAGAACCAGCTCGAGATCATCAACCGCGCTGGTCAGCCTGTCAGCGCCACCCAGTAACCCCACCTCACCAGGAACCCATCCATGACCTTTACCGTCGAAGCCATCCGCGAGCTGCAGGAATCCCATGTCGTCGAACAGGCCAACCGCAATGTGCGCCTGATGTCGGGCGACAAATCGGCCGTCGTCGCACTGCCCGACCGCTACTCCACGCACGACCTCGAGAAGTTCCTGCCACAGCGCCGACGCGCCCGTGGCCGCATGAAAACCAACGCGATGGTCGACTTCGTGACCTACAGCCTGGCGCATCGCGAGCCGGGCGCGACGATCTTCATCGACGCCGGCATGATGCGTGCGGTCGGCGTGCTCAACCTGGGGCAGCCGGATGCACCCGGCCATGCCGACAACCTGGCGGTCCTGGAGCTCGAGCAGACCGCCGCCTACAAGGCGATGCGCTTCGCCTGCAACAGCCACAAGAACCAGGCGACGCTGGCCGAGTTCCTCGAGGACTGGCCCGACGCGGTGCAGGCTTTCAATAACACCGAACAACTGGAGACTCCGAAGGCTATCGCCGCGATCCGCAAGATCACCATCGAGTCGCTGCGCAAGTTCGAGAGCGATGAGCAGCAGCTCAGCACCACGCGCAGCGCGTTCGAGTCCGTCATGCCGATCGGCGCCAGAAACCTGCCGACGCACATCTACTTCAACTGCGTGCCCTATGCCGGCCTGTCGGAGCGCCATTTCGTGCTGCGGCTGCAGATTCACACCGGCGACAAGGCGCCGCAGCTGAGCCTGCGCATCGTTAACGATGAGCTGCACGCCGAGGAAATGGCGCGCGAGCTGTGCGACCTGCTTGCTGCAGACGTCAATGACCACACCAGCGCCGATGAAGCGCCGATGCCGGTGCTGATCGGCAGCTACTCGGCTGCGGCATGAGAAGGAGTCAGTCATGGGCAACCCCCTGATCAAGGCCATCAACGAGTTCTACGAGGACACGTCACGCCGGCAGTCCCAGACGGCTGCCGGCTTGCTCGACGCGAAAGCGCATATCGATGCGCTGATCGAAACCCTACCGGAAACGGACGAGGGATTCGAGGGCTGACAACCAACCAACAGATTCAAGCATGAGCAACCGCATCTACCTGGTCACCGACCATGACACCCAGGCCAAACGCCTGATCCGCGCAGTCAGCCAGGCGCAGGCCATCCGACACGCGGTGCAAGGCCGCTTTGAAGCTACGGTCGCGAGCCAGGATGACCTGC
>JBDLVJ010000056.1:0-2697 GCA_039804875.1 Pseudomonadota bacterium
CCCTGGGACTTGGCATCGGCCCGGGTCTCGTCCATGTAGTGGCGCACGCCCGCGAAGCGCTGGAAGTAGCGCTCGATGTAGTTCTTGGCCGCGGTGTTGTCGATGCCGAGCGCCTTGGCCAGGCCGAAGCTGCTCATGCCGTAGATCAGGCCGAAGTTGATGACCTTGGCATAGCGCCGCTGCTCGCTGCTGACCTCGGCGGGCGCGAGGCCGAAGATCTCGGCCGCGGTCGCGCGGTGCACGTCCAGCCCCTCGGCGAAGGCCTTCAGCAAGGCCGCGTCGCCGCTCAGGTGCGCCATGATGCGCAGCTCGATCTGCGAGTAGTCGGCGCTCGCGATCAGGCGACCGGGCGGCGCGACGAAGGCCTCGCGCACGCGCCGGCCCTCGGGCGTTCGGATCGGGATGTTCTGCAGGTTGGGCTCGTTGCTGCTGAGGCGTCCGGTCACGGCCACCGCCTGAGCGTAATGGGTGTGGACCCGGCACGTGCGCGGATGCGCCAGGCTGGCGAGCTTGTCGGTGTAGGTGCCCTTGAGCTTGGACAGCGAGCGGTGCTCCAGCAGCTTGGCCGGCAGCGGGTAGTCCTCGGCCAGCTTCTCCAGCACCTCCTCGTCGGTGCTGCGCGCGCCGGTCGGGGTCTTCTTGACCACCGGCAGGCCCAGCTTGTCGAAGAAGATCTCGCCGAGCTGCTTGGGACTGGCGAGGTTGAAGGGCTGACCGGCGATCTCGTAGGCCTCGGCCTCGAGCTGGATGATGCGCTGGCCCAGTTCGTGGCTCTGGCGCGCCAGCGTCGCCGCGTCGATCAGCACGCCATTGCGCTCGACCCGGAACAGCGCCTCGCTGGTGGCGATCTCGAGCTGGTAGATCCGGCTCAGCTTCTCGTCGGCCTCGATCCGGGGCCAGAGCACCCGATGGACCCCGAGCGTCATGTCGCTGTCCTCGCAGGAATACTCGGCCGCCTGGGCGACCGCGACCTGGGCGAACGGGATCTGCTTGGCGCCCTTGCCGCACAGGTCCTCGTAATGGATGCCGCCGCGCCCGAGATGGCGCTCGGCCAGGCTGGTCAGATTGTGCGGACGGTGGACTTCGAGCACATAGCTCTGCAACAGGGTGTCGTGGACATAGCCGCGCACCTCGATGCCATGGTTGGCGAACACATGGCGGTCGTACTTGACATGCTGGCCGAGCTTGTTCGCTGCGGGGTCCTCAAGCCAGGGCTTGAGACGGGCCAGCACCTCCTCGCGCGGCAGCTGGACTGGCGCGTCGGGGCCGTCATGCAGCAGCGGCACATAGGCCGCCTCGCCCGGCTGGACGCTGAAGCTGATGCCGACGATCTCGGCCCGCATCGCGTCCAGCGAGGTCGTTTCGGTGTCGATGGCGACCAGCTCGGCCGCCCGCAGCCTGGCCAGCCAGGCGTCGAAGGCCGGCCAGTCGAGCAGGGTCTCGTAGCGCGGGGCGCTTGGTGCCGTCGCCTCGGCCTCAGCCGTGGCCCCCATGGCGGCCGCGACCTCATCGCCCGGCGTGGACTCGACGGCCGGTGGCGCCGACTCGGCGAACAGGTCGCCGCTGGCACCCCGGGCCGGCGGCCTCGGCACGAGGCGAAGCAGGGGCGGGCGCCTGACCGGGCTGGCGACGTCGCCCGACAGATCGTCCGCGGCGTCCGCGCCGCCGACCTCGAGCGCGCGCGCCAGGCCCTTGAAACCGTGGCGCTGGTAGAAATCGCGCAGGCCGGCGCTGTCGCGCTCGCGCTGCGCCAGTCCCTCGAGCGAGGGCAGGCCGGGCAGCGGCCCGCTCAGGTCGCAGTCGGTCTTGATCGTCACGAGCTGGCGCCCGGTCGGCAGCCAGTCGCGCCGGTCGCGCAGGTTCTGGCCCGCCACGCCCTTGATCTGGTCGGCGCTGGCCAGCAACGCCTCCAGGCTGCCGTGTTCGAGCAGCCATTTGGCGGCGGTCTTGGGGCCGACCTTCGGGACGCCCGGCACGTTGTCGACCGGGTCGCCGACCAGGGTCTGGAAGTCGATCATCAGCGCCGGCGGCACGCCGAACTCGGCCGTCACGCCGGCGACATCGCGCCGCTTGCCGTTCATGGTATCGATGATGGTCACATGCTGATCGACCAGCTGGCTCAGGTCCTTGTCACCGCTGGAGACGATCACGCGCACGCCCTGGGCCGCCGCCGTCCTGGCCAGCGTGCCGATCACGTCGTCGGCCTCGACACCGGGAATGTCGAGCACGGTCCAGCCCAGCAGCCGCACCACCTCGTGGATCGGCGCGATCTGCGCGCGCAGCTCATCGTCCATCGGACTGCGATGCGCCTTGTACGCGGGAAAGATCGCATCGCGGAAGGTCGGGCCCGAGGCGTCGAACACGCAGGCGATGTAGTCGCCCGGCTGCTCCTTGCGCAGTGCCTGCATCATGTTGATCATGCCTCGGATGGCGCCAGTCGGCTGGCTGCTCGGATCGCCGGGATCGGCGCGCAGGTCGGGCATGGCATGAAAGGCGCGGTAGAGGTAGCTGGAGCCATCCACCAGCACCAGGGTCTTCTGGGTCTCGGTCATAGGCCCGGATTGTCGGCGAAAGCCCAGGGCGATCGCGCTATGTTGATTCCGGCGCGAGTTGACAGAAGAGGATCTGGCGGCGGTAGTCGAGGCTGGTGCCGGCGCGCATCTTGCGCCGGCGCATGCTCACGTTGCTGCTGTCGTT
>JBDLVJ010000057.1:0-3786 GCA_039804875.1 Pseudomonadota bacterium
CTCAGGCGACCCAGACTGCCACGACCGCTGCGACCGCATCGAGCTGCGCCTTCTAGCCCATGCTGGCGCCCGCGCCGACACAGGCATCGGTACCGATCGCGGCCACCATCCTGGCCGCGGGCCTGGGACGCCGGCTTGGCGGGCGCCCCAAGGCCGCGCTGCGGATCGGCGACCGCAGCCTGCTCGAACGGCTGGTTGGTGCCCTGCGCACGGCCGGCATCGGACAGATCCGGATCGTGCTCGGCCCCTACCCCGAGACCCTGCTGCCGCTGGCGCAGCGTTGCGGGCTGCAGCTGCTGTCGCACGGCCGGCCCGAGACCGGGCTGATCGACTCGCAGCGACTGGCGATCCGGGCCCATCTGGCGCAAGGCCAGGCACGGGGCCAGCCTCAGGACCTGCTGCTGGTGCTGGCCGACCTGCCCTGGCTGCGGGCCGACCATGTCCGGGCGCTGCTCGAACACTGGCAGCGGCGCGACGCCAGCATCCAGGCCCAGATGCCGCTGGTCGCCGGGGTGCGCGGCCACCCGGTGCTGCTGTCCTGGCAGGCGGTCGGGCAGATCGCCGCCTTGGCGCCCGACGCCGGCATCCGCGACTGGCTGAAGGACCATCCCGGGCTGATCGGGCCCTTCGTCAGCCAGCAGCCGGCCTACGTCACCGACCTCGATACCCCGGCCGACCTGGCGGCGCTGGCGCAGGCCATGCAGCCCGAGCCGGTGCGCTGGCCCGCGCCCTGGGACCAGCCGTGAACCCCTGACCCGAAGCCGGATTGTTTCTTTAAAAGCAACAATAACTTGCTTAAAACGCCATTTATCTATCCAGCGTTAAATTTTATAGTTCAGACATCGACAGGACGGACCACAAGGAACCGCTTCGATGCCACCGGAAAGCCACGAGTCCGGACGGTGGAATCTTGAACCATGAAAGGGAATGCACCATGAAAATTTCTTACTCTGCCACCCTCGCCCTGACGCTCGCCGCCCTCGGCCTGTCGATGGCCCATGCCGGCGAGACCGAGATCGCCGCCAAGGCCCGGCAGACCATGACGCAGGAAATGGGCACCACGGCCAAGGACATGACGGTCGCGATCGACGGCAACGGCGTCGCCACCCTGCAAGGCTGGGCCCAAGAACCGAAGGACGTCAGCCAGGCCCGCTACCTGGTCAGCCGCGTCGAGGGTGTCAAGGCCGCCTACGGCTCGGGCGTGCGCACCTGGTCCAGCACGAACAAGTACTGATCGACTGATCGGCTGGTCTCAGTTCCAGCCGATGACGTCAAAGCCCTTGTCGTGCAGACAACGCTGCACATAGTGCCGGTAGGTGGCATTGGGCTTTGCCTGCATCGCGCCCGAGACCGCGCCGGCAGAACCACCGACGGCCGCCCCGGCGGCACCTGAGCGCAAGGCCCGCTCGGGGCCTTGGCCATCGACCAGCGCCCCGACCGCCGCAGCCACGCCACCGACCGCCGCGCCCTGAAGCGCCGAACGCCCGGCCGGGCTGTCCTGCTCCTGCGGCGTCAGGCCGGCGTTCCTGGCCTGCTGCAGGCACTGGTCCGCCTCGCGCTGGGCCTGCTCGGACCCGACCCGGTTGAAGGTGGCGTTGGGGTAGAACACCGGCCGGGCCGAGGGGCTGGCAGGCCCGGTCGTGGCGCAGCCCGCCAGCAGTAGGACCAGCAAGGCAGGCAATGGACGAAGACGGGTGACGGGCATGATGGATCTCAATATACCCGCGCCGGGGCCGGCGCTCAAGCGCGCTGACCAGCCGGATTGACCCGGATCAAGACCTGGGGTCGGGCGCCACCAACAGACGTGACAAAGCAGTTGATTTGGGTTAAACCCCGGATCGGAGCCGCAGTCCCTGCGCGCGCCGGATGTCTCGCGAATCCACCCCAACCACAGGATTGATCCATGCGCACCATGAAAGCCGCCGTTTTCGTCGAACCCGGTCGTATCGAGCTGGTCGAGAAACGCATCCCCGACGTGGGCCCCAACGATGCCCTGCTGCGCATCACGACCACGACCATCTGCGGCACCGATGTCCATATCCTCAAGGGCGAGTACCCGGTGGCCAGGGGCCTGACGATCGGTCATGAGCCGGTCGGCGTGATCGAGAAGCTCGGCAGCGCCGTGACCGGCTACACCGAGGGCCAGCGCGTGATCGCCGGCGCGATCTGCCCCAACTTCAACTCCTACGCGGCCCAGGATGGCGCGGCCTCCCAGGACGGCAGCTACCTGATTCCGGGCGGTCTGTGCGGCTGCCACGGCTACAAGGCCACGGCCGGCTGGCGCTTCGGCAACCTGATCGACGGCACCCAGGCCGAATATGTGCTGGTGCCCGACGCCCAGGCCAACCTGGCGCCGATTCCCGACGGCCTGAGCGACGAGCAGGTGCTGATGTGCCCCGACATCATGTCGACCGGCTTCAAGGGCGCGGAAAACGCCAACATCCGGATCGGCGACACGGTGGTGGTGTTCGCCCAGGGTCCGATCGGCCTGTGCGCCACCGCCGGCGCGCGCCTGCTGGGCGCGACCACCATCATCGCGGTCGACGGCAACGACCACCGGCTCGGCATCGCGCAGCAGATGGGCGCCGACATCACGCTGAACTTCAAGAACTGCGACGTGGTCGACGAGATCATGAAGCTGACCGGCGGGCGCGGCGCGGACTCCTCGATCGAGGCGCTCGGCACCCAGGCCACCTTCGAGTCGGCGCTGCGCGTGCTGAAACCGGGCGGCACGCTGTCGAGCCTGGGCGTCTATTCGAGCGATCTGACGATCCCGCTGTCGGCCTTCGCCGCCGGCCTGGGCGACCACCGCATCAACACCGCGCTGTGTCCGGGCGGCAAGGAGCGCATGCGCCGCCTGATGAACGTGGTGGCGTCGAACCGGGTCGATCTGGGCCTGCTGGTCACGCACCAGTACCCGCTCGACGACATCGTCGCCGCCTACGACCTGTTCGCGCACCAGCGCGACGGCGTGCTCAAGGTCGCGATCAAGCCGAACTGAGATCACACCGAGATGCCAAGCGAAACCCGCCGTCGCCAGAGCGACGAAACCGAACTGAGCCCCCCCGAACTGGCCTGGCAGGCGCTGCGCCAGGCCGTCGATCCCTTCGGCATGCTGTCGGCGCCCTGGCGCGCGCAGCTGGCCTGGTGGACCCACCCGCAGGACCTGATGCGCCAGGCCGACGAATGCTGGCGCGAGGCGCTGGCGCTCTACGAGCACGCGGTGCAGCGGCTGCTTGGCGTGCAGCCGGACGACCCGGTCGTGCCCAAGACCGAGGACGAACGCTTCGCCGACCCGGTCTGGCTGGAGTCGGCCGGCTTCGACATCCTGAAGGAAGGCTTCCTCAGCCTGGACCACCGGCTGCGCACGCTGAACCACCAGGCGCCCGGCCTGAGCCCGCACGAGCAGCAGCAGGCTCATTTCTGGGTCCACAACTGGCTCAACGCGATCGCGCCGAGCAACTTCTTCTGGACCAACCCGCGCGCGATCCAGCGCGCGCTGGAGACCGGCGGCCAGAGCCTGCAGGCGGGCTGGAACCATTACCTGCGCGACCTCAAGGCCGGCAAGCCGCTGATGGTCGAGCCCGACGCCTTCGAGGTCGGCCAGGACCTCGGCACCACGCCGGGCCAGGTGATCTGGCGCAACCGGCTGCTCGAGATGATCCACTACGCCCCGGCCAGCGCCGAGGTGCGGGCCATGCCGATCGTGATCTGCACGCCCTGGATCAACAAGTTCTACATCCTAGACCTCAATGACAGGAAGAGCCTGGTCAGGCACCTGACCGA
>JBDLVJ010000058.1:0-3404 GCA_039804875.1 Pseudomonadota bacterium
GGGTCTTCTGGCCTTCGACCGGGATGCGGGCCAACACCTCGCCTGGGGCCAGTTCCTGGCCGTCGCGGATCTGGATCAGCGAGCCCACCTGGAAGCCGATGGTCACCGAGTGGTCGGTGCCGGGGATCTTGACTTCCTGGCCATTGGCGTCGATCAGCTTGACCTGCGGACGCACGACCTTGGCCGAGCCGCGACGCTTGGGATCGATCACCACCAGGGTGCTCAGGCCGGTCACGTCATCGACCTGCTTGGCCACCGTCAGGCCCTCTTCCACGTTCTCGAACTTCGCCACGCCGGCGAATTCGGTGATGATGGGTCGGGTCAGCGGGTCCCAGTTGGCCAGGATGGTACCGGCCTTGATCGACTGGTCGGCCTTGATCGTCAGGATGGCGCCATACGGCACCTTGTGACGCTCGCGCTCGCGGCCCAGGTCGTCCTGGATCACGATCTCGCCCGAACGCGAAATCACCACCAGCTCGCCCTTGGTGTTGGTCACGTAGCGCATCGTCGCGTTGAACGCGATGTTGCCGCTGGACTTGGCCTCGACGCTGGACGCCACCGCCGCGCGCGAGGCCGCGCCACCGATGTGGAAGGTCCGCATGGTGAGCTGGGTGCCCGGCTCGCCGATCGACTGCGCGGCGATCACGCCGACCGCCTCGCCGACGTTGACCAGGCCGCCACGACCCAGGTCGCGGCCATAGCAGCGCGCGCACAGGCCGAAACGGGTTTCGCAGGTCAGCGCGGTGCGCACGCGCACCTCGTCGACACCGGTGGCCTCGATCAGGTCGATCGCGTCCTCGTCCAGCATCTGGCCGGCCGGGAACAGCAGCTGCTGGTTCTCGGGGTTCAGCACTTCCTCGGCCGTGGTGCGGCCCAGGATGCGCTCGCGCAGCGACTCGATCACTTCGCCGCCCTCGACGATGGCGCGCATCAGCGTGCCATTGACGGTGCCGCAATCGTTCTCGATCACGACCAGATCCTGCGTCACGTCGACCAGACGACGGGTCAGGTAACCCGAGTTCGCGGTCTTGAGCGAGGTATCGGCCAGGCCCTTACGTGCGCCGTGGGTCGAGATGAAGTACTGCAGCACGTTCAGACCTTCACGGAAGTTCGCCGTGATCGGGGTCTCGATGATCGAGCCATCCGGCTTGGCCATCAGGCCGCGCATGCCGGAGAGCTGACGGATCTGGGCGGCGGAACCCCGCGCGCCCGAGTCGGCCATCATGTAGATCGAATTGAACGATTCCTGGTCGACTTCATTGCCGGCGCGGTCGATGGTCTTCTGCTTGCGCAGGTTGTCCATCATGACCTTGGAGATGTCGTCGCCGGCCTTGCCCCAGATGTCCACCACCTTGTTGTAGCGCTCGCCCGAGGTCACCAGACCCGAGGAGTACTGCTGGGCGATTTCCTTCACCTCGGCCTCGGCGCGCGCGATGATGGCGGGCTTCTCGGCCGGCACCAGCATGTCGTCGATCGCGATCGAGATGCCGGCGCGGGTCGCCAGGCGGAAGCCGTTCTGCAGCAGCTTGTCGGCGAAGACGACGGTGTCCTTCAGGCCGCACTTGCGGAAGGAGGTGTTGATCAGCTTGCTGATTTCCTTCTTCTTCAGGGCCTTGTTGATGTTCTCGAACGCCAGGCCCTTGGGCAGGATTTCGGACAGCAGGGCACGGCCGGCGGTGGTGTCGACCAGCTTGGTCTCCGGCACGAATTCGCCGCTGTCCTTGTCCTTGACCCACTCGACCAGACGCACGCTGATGCGAGCCGTCAGCTCGACCACGCCGGCGTCGAGCGCGCGCTGGATCTCGGCGACGTCGGTGAAGTACATGCCTTCGCCCTTGCCGTTGATGCGCTCGCGGGTCGTGTAGTACAGACCCAGCACCACGTCTTGCGACGGCACGATCGACGGTTCGCCCGAGGCCGGGAACAGCACGTTGTTCGAGGACAGCATCAGGGTGCGGGCTTCGATCTGCGCTTCCACCGACAGCGGCACGTGGACGGCCATCTGGTCACCGTCGAAGTCGGCGTTGAAGGCCGAGCAGACCAGCGGGTGCAGCTGGATCGCCTTGCCTTCGATCAGGATCGGCTCGAAGGCCTGGATGCCCAGGCGGTGCAGCGTCGGCGCGCGGTTCAGCAGCACCGGGTGTTCGCGGATGACATCCTCCAGGATGTCCCACACCACCGGCGTGCCGGCTTCGACTTCCTTCTTCGCGGCCTTGATGGTGGTCGCGATGCCCATGTTCTCGAGACGGGCGAAGATGAAGGGTTTGAACAGCTCCAGCGCCATCAGCTTGGGCAGGCCGCACTGGTGCAGCTTGAGGGTCGGGCCCACGGTGATGACCGAACGACCCGAGTAGTCGACCCGCTTGCCGAGCAAGTTCTGGCGGAAACGGCCCGACTTGCCCTTGATCATGTCAGCCAGCGACTTGAGCGCACGCTTGTTGGCGCCAGTCATGGCCTTGCCGCGGCGGCCGTTGTCGAGCAGCGAGTCGACGGCTTCCTGCAGCATGCGCTTTTCGTTGCGCGCGATGATTTCCGGCGCCTTCAGCTCGAGCAGGCGCTTCAGGCGGCTGTTGCGGTTGATGACGCGGCGGTACAGGTCGTTCAGGTCGGAGGTCGCGAAGCGGCCGCCATCCAGCGGCACCAGCGGACGCAGGTCCGGCGGCAGCACCGGCAGCACCTCGAGCACCATCCACTCGGGCTTGATGCCGGACTTCTTGAACGCTTCCAGCACCTTCAGGCGCTTGGCGTTCTTCTTGACCTTGAGCTCGGAGCCGGTCAGATCGTTGCGCAGGCGCTCGATCTCGGACTCGATGTCGATCGACTCGAGCAGGTCCTTGATGCCTTCGGCGCCCATCTTGGCGACGAACTCGTCACCGTATTCCTTGACCTTGGCGTCATAGTCGTCCTCGGTCATGATGCTGAACTTCTTCAGCGGGGTCATGCCCGGGTCGACCACCACATAGGCTTCGAAGTACAGCACGCGTTCGATGTCGCGCAGCGTCATGTCGAGCACCATGCCCAGACGGCTCGGCAGCGACTTCAGGAACCAGATGTGGGCGCAAGGCGCGGCCAGATCGATGTGGCCCATGCGCTCGCGGCGCACCTTGGTCTGGGTCACTTCGACGCCGCACTTCTCGCAGATCACGCCGCGATGCTTGAGGCGCTTGTACTTGCCGCACAGGCATTCGTAGTCCTTGATGGGACCAAAAATCTTGGCGCAGAACAGGCCGTCACGCTCAGGCTTGAACGTGCGGTAGTTGATGGTTTCCGGCTTCTTAACTTCACCGTGCGACCACTCGCGGATCTTCTCTGGGCTCGCCAGAGAGATACGCATTGCGGAGAATGTTAGAGGATCTTTGGGCTTCTCGAAGAAGGAGAAAATGTCTCTCATATCGCTTATTCCT
>JBDLVJ010000059.1:0-2923 GCA_039804875.1 Pseudomonadota bacterium
GATGCGGCGCCGCAAAGGCCCACTTGGAGAGCGATCATGGCCGGCAAGCGCCGCAGCCCCGAGAAAAAGAAGACCGCGCCGGCGGCCCTGACGCTGGCCGACTACCTGCAGAAGATCCTCACCGCACGTGTCTACGACGTCGCCGTCGAGACCGCGCTCGAGCCGGCGCGCAACCTGTCGCGACGCCTGAACAACCACGTGCTGCTCAAGCGCGAGGACACCCAGTCGGTGTTCAGCTTCAAGCTGCGCGGCGCCTACAACAAGATGGCGCATCTGGCGCCAGAACAGCTGGCCAAGGGCGTGATCTGCGCCTCGGCCGGCAACCATGCCCAGGGCGTCGCCCTGAGCGGGCGCAAGCTCGGCACGCGGGCCGTGATCGTGATGCCGACCACCACGCCCCAGCTCAAGATCGACGCGGTCAAGGCGCTCGGCGGCGAGGTGGTGCTGGCCGGCGAGAGCTACTCCGACGCCTACGAGCACTCGGTCAGGCTGCAGCGGGAACAGGGCCTGACCTTCGTCCACCCCTTCGACGATCCCTATGTGATCGCCGGCCAGGGCACGATCGCGATGGAGATCCTGCGCCAGCTGCAGGGCCTGGGCTCGGACCGGCTCGACGCGGTCTTCGTCGCGATCGGCGGCGGCGGCCTGATCGCGGGCGTGGCCAACTACATCAAGGCGCTGCGGCCCGAGATCAAGGTCATCGGGGTGCAGATGAGCGATTCCTGCGCGATGCTGCAATCGGTCGCGGCCCGGCAGCGCGTCACCCTGCCCGAGGTCGGCCTGTTCTCCGACGGCACGGCGGTCAAGCTGGTCGGCGAGGAAACGTTCCGGATCGCGCAGGGACTGGTCGATGACTATGTCACGGTCAACACCGACGAGGTCTGCGCCGCGATCAAGGATGTCTTCGTCGATACGCGCTCGATCGTCGAGCCGGCCGGCGCGCTGGCCGTGGCGGCGATCAAGAAATATGTCGCCGAACACCAGACCGAGGGCGAGACCTATGCCGCCATCCTGTGCGGCGCCAACATGAACTTCGACCGCCTGCGCTTCGTCGCCGAGCGCGCCGAGGTCGGCGAGGAGCGCGAGGCGCTGTTCGCCGTCACCATCCCCGAGGAGCGCGGCAGCTTCCGCCGCTTCCTCGAGACGATCGAGCATCTGCCGGGCGGCCCGCGCAACGTGACCGAGTTCAACTACCGCATCAGCGACGCGAAGGTGGCCCATGTGTTCCTGGGCCTGACCACTTCGGCCAAGGGCGAGAGCGGCCGGATCGCGGCCAGCTTCGGCCAGCAGGGCTTCTCGACCCTGGACCTGACCCATGACGACTTGGCGCAGGAGCATATCCGCCACATGGTCGGCGGCCATTCGCCATTGGCGCAGGACGAGCGCCTGCTGCGCTTCACCTTCCCCGAGCGCCCGGGCGCCCTGCTGAAGTTCCTGAGCCTGATGCGACCGAACTGGAACATCAGCCTGTTCCACTACCGCAACCAGGGCGCCGACTACGGCCGCATCCTGGTCGGGCTGCAGGTGCCGCAGGCCGACGGCCAGGCCTTCGAGGACTTCCTCGCCACGCTGGGCTACCCGCATGTCGAGGAAACGAGCAACCCGATCTACCGCCTGTTCCTGCAGGCCTGAGCTGCCTGCACCGCCCGAGCCGCCAGCCGCCTTGGCAGCAGACGGGCCAAGCGGATCGATCGGGCACCTCGCGGGCCAGACTGGTCAGAGGGATGGATGTCAGCGTCTGGCTGGCAGGCTCAGGCGCTGCGTGACTTCGCCCTCGGCCGGACCCAGCAGCGCCTCGCGCGGCGTGAGCTCGCGCAGCCGCAGGCCGCCGGGCAACTCGGCGCCGATCCGGTAGGGCCTGGCCGGCTTGCCGTCGCTGGCGATCAGGGCCGCGCCACGGCCGGCGGCATCGCGCACCACCCCGAGCAGCAGATGGCGGCTGGCCTCGAGCGGCTCGCCCTCGCCCTGGGCCATTCCGGCGCTCACGGCGCCCAGGCCACGCGCGACCGCCTCCGGATCTGCCGCGACCGATTCGGCCGCTGGCGCCGGCACGCTGACCCGCTCGGCATCGCCCCAGGCGCGCAAGCCCCAGTAACTGGCCGACAGGCCCACCAGCAGCCAGAGGCCGGCGGCCAGCCAGCGCGCCGCCGCCGGGGCGGACAGGGCGGGGCGCGAAAAACGAAGCGTTGTCATGTGCCGGACTCGAATGTCATGATGGACCCTTATCATAGGGCTCGGTCATTGCTTTCATTTGACGGGTCGGCACGCGCTGCGCGTGGCCCCCCCATGGAGATCTCCCTTGCCCAGTCCTGTCACTTTCCCGTTGCGCCGCCGTTCGGCGCCTGGCGTCCGCTCACGCGGCTTCACCCTGATCGAACTGATGGTGGTGCTGGTCATCATCGGCGTGCTGGCCGCTCTGATAGTGCCGAATGTGCTCGACCGCGCCGACGACTCGCGCGTGACGGCGGCCAAGACCGATGTCAACAACCTGCTGCAGGCGCTCAAGCTCTACAAGCTCGACAACCAGCGCTTCCCGAGCAGCGAACAGGGCCTGCAGGCGCTGATCGCCAAGCCGACCAGCACGCCGGTGCCGGGCAACTGGCGCCCCTATCTCGACAAGTTGCCGGCCGACCCCTGGGGCAACGCCTACCATTACCTCAATCCCGGCCTGCACGGCACGGTCGATGTGCTGTCGCTGGGCGCCGACGGCCAGCCCGGTGGTGAGGGCCGCGACGCCGACATCGGCAGCTGGGAATAAGCGCAGCCATGCCCAGGCGCGCGCGCGGCTTCACGCTGCTCGAACTGCTGGTGGTGCTGGCCATCATCGGCCTGGCCACCGCCGGCGTCAGCTTGTCGCTGCCCGACGCCAGGCCGCTGGAGCGCGACGCGCAGCGCCTGGCCGCACTGCTCGAAGCGGCGCGTT
>JBDLVJ010000060.1:0-4525 GCA_039804875.1 Pseudomonadota bacterium
CAGAACTTCAACGAGCAGGCCTGCATCCTGTTCCTGGGCGGGCTCTACAGTTATTCAACCAGCATCGGCCTGTCGGCCTTCGGCGCCATCACCGCCTTCGGCCTGGTGGTCGCGGCCGCGATGTGGCTGATCCAGCGCTGGCATGCGCACAACCAGCGCCAGCATCCGCACGAACTTCAGCGCCTGCTCGAGATCGCGCGCCGCGACGACCTGCACGGCTGAACCTCAGTCCTCGTAGCGGTTGACCGGCAGGCCGGGTATCTCGACCCGCAAGGCAAACACCGCGCCGCTGTCCGGGTGGCGCTTGAGCGCGTCCGGATCGAGTCCGCCGCGCGCCGTGGTCAGGAACAGGGTGCGCAGGTCCGGGCCGCCGAAGCACAGTCCGGTCGGGCGTCGCGCCGGGGTCGGGATGCTGGCCAGCAGCTGCCCCTGCGGGTCCAGGCACAGCACGCAGGCGCCATCGAGCAGCGCGACCCAGTAGCGGCCCAGCCGGTCCACCGTCGCGCCCTGAGGCCGTCCGGACGCCTCATCCTCCGGACCGGACGGCCGGCGCCAGAATGGCAGCCCGTCCGCCAGCACCGGCGGATACTGGCCGGCGCTCGACAGCGCATGGGCCTCGATCCAGCCCCGTCTGCCGTCGCCCCAGTAGAGCGTGCGGCCATCGGGCGACCAGGCCAGGCCGCAGGACTCGATGACCCCGCTGGCGATTTGCCGCAGCTCGGGATGGGGCCGGTCGCGGCGGTGCAGGCAGTAGAGCCCGCCAACCGCCTGGGTTCCGCTTTCGACCCGGGTGCCGACCCAGAAGCGGCCCCAGGGGTCGCATTGGCCGTCGTGGAAGCGCTGACGCGCCGGATCGTAGGGCGCGACCGCGATCGGCTGCGGCACATCCTGCCAGTTGGCCGACAGCAGGATGCCGTTGCGCATGGCCATCAGCAGGGCGCCGCTGCGGCAGGGCGCGATGCTGCCGGGCACCTGAGTCAGCTGCCAGAGCTCGACGCGACCGCTGGGCTGATGCAGGCGCCAGATCCGTTCCTGGATGCTGTCCACCCAGTACAGACGCTCCTGCTCCGGATGCCAGAAGGGCGAGGCACCCCAGGCGCAACTCGGCGCGGTGACGCGTTCCCAAGTCTGGCTGGCATGCAAGCTGACAGGTCCCGTGTTGCCCATGGACTCTTCCCCCTGCTGTGATGATAGGCCGCATTCGATACACTGACAAACATGCTCTGGATCAAGTCGTTACACATTGTTTTCGTAGCCAGCTGGTTCGCCGGCCTGTTCTATCTGCCGCGCATCTTCGTCAACCTCGCGCAGGTCGAACCCGGCAGCCTGGCCGAGCGTGATCGCCTGCTGCTGATGGCGCGCAAGCTGGCCCGCTTCATGACCATCCTGGCGCTGCCGGCGCTCGGGCTGGGGCTCTGGCTCTGGCTGCATTACGGCATCGGCAAGGGGCCGGGCAATGGCTGGATGCATGCCAAGCTGCTGCTGGTCCTGCTGCTGCTGGGCTATCACCACGCCTGCCAGCGCCTCCTCAAGGGCTTCGAGCGCGGCCATAACCGCCGTGGGCATGTCTGGTTCCGCTGGTTCAACGAAGTGCCGGTCCTCATGATGCTGGTGATCGTGATCCTGGTGGTCGTCAAGCCCTTCTGAGGCCGCCACCCTGGGTTACCCATGCCGGCTTCCCGCCGCACCATCGCCACGCCGCTGGCCCTGTGCTGGCTGGTCCTGATCGTTCATGCCAGTCTCTACCCCTTCAGCGGCTGGCGCTCGCAGGACATGCCGCCCTGGGCCTATCTCGAGGCCCCCTGGTCGCCCTACTGGACCGGCTTCGATGTCTGGCTCAACCTGCTCGGTTATCTGCCGCTGGGCTTCCTGTTCGCGCTCGCGCTGGCGCGCAGCGGTCATGGCCGCTGGGCCTGGCTGCTCGGCCTGCTCGGGCCGGCCCTGCTGTCGCTGCTGCTTGAGGGACTGCAGAGCTATCTGCCGCAGCGCGTGCCTTCCCGCCTCGACCTGCTGCTCAACGCGGCTGGCGGCGGCCTTGGCACGCTGCTGGCGCTGCTGTGCGCGCACCAGCGCCTGATCACGCCCTGGAACCGTTTTCGCGAGGCCTGGCTGAGCGATGAGCCGCCCGCCGGCCATGTCGTGCTGCTGCTCTGGCCGCTGGCGCTGCTCTATCCCTCGCCCGTGCCCTATGGCCTGGGCCAGGTCTGGGCGCGCGCGCTGTCCGTGCTCGGGGACTGGCTGCAGGACACGCCCTTCTCGCAATGGCTGCCGGTCCAGGCCGAGGCGCCGGCCCTGAGTCCCCTGGTGCAGGCCCTGGCGGTCGCCCTGAGCCTGTGGGCCCCCCTGCTGCTGGGCTTCGCGCTGCTGCCCCGGTTGCGTCAGCGCTTGTGGCTGATCCTGGCCTGGGGCCTGGTCGCGCCCGCCGCCGGCGCGCTGTCGGCCGCGCTGACCTATGGTCCGTCGCGTGCCTGGGATGGCTTCACGCCGCCGATCTGTCTCGGGCTGGGGCAGGCCGCCGCGCTCGGGCTGGCGGGCCTGCAGCTCTCGCGTCGCGCCAGCGCGGTGCTGCTGCTGCTGGCGCTGGGCCTGGCGCTGGGCCTGCTCAACGGCGCGCCAGAAAGCCCCTATTTCGCCGTCTCGCTCGGGGCCTGGTCGCAAGGGCCTTTCACCCGCATCCACGGCCTGTCCCAGTGGCTGGGCTGGCTCTGGCCCTACGCCGCGCTCGGGGTTGGCCTGCGCCTGGCCCTGCGCGCGCCATCCCCCCACTACAATGCCCAGGCATGAGCGAACCGAACCGGAATTCCGACTCCTACTACGAGCGGCACATCTTCTTCTGTCTCAACCAGCGTGACAAGGGCCAGGACTGCTGCGCCGCGCACGGTGCCCAGCAGGCCTTCGAGCACTGCAAGACCAGGGTCAAGCAACTCGGACTGGCCGGGCCGGGCCAGGTCCGCGTCAACAAGGCCGGCTGCCTGGACCGCTGCGCCGGCGGCCCGATCGCCGTGGTATATCCGGAGGCGGTCTGGTACAGCTTCGTCGACTCGAGCGACATCGACGAGATCGTCGAATCGCACCTGCGCGACGGTCAGGTGGTCGAGCGTCTGCTGACGCCGCCCGATGTCGGTCGCTGAAGGGACGCGCATGAACTCCCGCACCGAATACCTGCTGCAGGCCGGTCCGGCCGGCGTTCTCGAGGTCGCGATCGATCGCCCCGCGCTCGATGCCGTCCAGCGTGGCACCGCCGTGATCGCCCATCCCCATCCGCTGTTCGGCGGCACGATGCAGAACAAGGTCGTCGGCACGCTGGCGCGCGCCTTCGTCCAGACGGGCTGGACCGCCGTGCGCTTCAACTTTCGCGGCATCGGCCAGAGCGAAGGTGTGTACGACAACGGCGTCGGCGAGGTGCAGGATCTGCTGGCCGTGATCGAGGCCCAGGCGCCGACCGGCCCGCTGGCGCTGGCTGGTTTTTCGTTTGGCGGCTTCGTGACCGCCAGCGCCGTGGCTCAGCTGCACGGCCGGCGCGAACCCGAGAAGCTGATCCTGGTCGGCACCGCCGCCAGCCGCTTCCAGGTGCCGCCGGTGCCGGTCGAATTGCATCCGCGCACCCTGGTCCTGCATGGCGAGCAGGACGAAACCGTGCCGCTGCAGGCGGCGCTGGACTGGGCCCGGCCGCAATTCCTGCCGGTGACCGTGATTCCGGGTGTCGAGCATTTCTTCCACGGCCAGCTGACCCTGCTCAAGGGCCTGGCGGTCCGCCATCTGTCGCAGGCCTGATGGCCTGCTCTGCCGGGGTCGCTCGTGGCGCCGGCTTCCACCGAGAGTTCCCGATGTCTTCCACCTCCTCCGTCCTGCGCCGCTGGTCGGCTGCCGGTCTGCTGGCCGTTTCCTGCCTCTGCGCGCCCGGCGCGCAGGCGCAAGCCCCGGTGGCGCCCGAAATCGCCGCGCGTGCCTACCTGCTGCTTGATGTCACCTCGAACCAGATCCTGGCGGCCAAGGACGCCGACCTGCCGGTCGAGCCCGCCTCGCTGACCAAGCTCATGACCGCCTATGTGGTGTTCGATGCGCTCAAGAGCAAGAAGATCACGCTCGACCAGACCTTCGGCGTCAGCGAGCGCGCCTGGAAGATGCCGGGCTCGCGCATGTTCATCGACCCCAAGATGCAGGTCAAGGTCGAGGACCTGCTCAAGGGCATGATCGTGCAGTCCGGCAACGACGCCACCGTCGCGCTGGCCGAGGGCGTCGGCGGCAGCGTCGAGCGCTTCGTCGAGCTGATGAACCAGCAGGCCAAGGCGCTGGGCATGAAGAACACCGGCTACCGCAACCCCGAGGGCCTGACCGCGCCCGGACATACCACGACCGCGCGCGACCTCAGCCTGCTCTCGACCCGCCTGATGCTCGACTTCCCCGAGTACGTGGGCTATTACGCGATCAAGCACTACCGCTACCCCGGCACGCCGGCCGCCAACGACAGCAACCGCAACCTGCTGCTGTTCCGCGATCCGTCCGTGGACGGGCTCAAGACCGG
>JBDLVJ010000061.1:0-4219 GCA_039804875.1 Pseudomonadota bacterium
TCAGATGGCGCGGCGGACCATGAGTTCCTTTATCTTGCCGATGGCCTTGGTGGGGTTCAGGCTCTTGGGGCAGACATCGACGCAGTTCATGATGGTGTGGCAGCGGAACAGGCGGTAGGGGTCCTCGAGGTTGTCGAGGCGCTCGGCCGTGGCCTGATCGCGGCTGTCGGCGATGAAGCGGTAGGCCTGCAGCAGGCCGGCGGGGCCGACGAACTTGTCCGGGTTCCACCAGAAGCTCGGGCAGCTCGTCGAGCAGCTCGCGCACAGGATGCACTCGTACAGGCCGTTGAGCTCCTCGCGCTCCTCGGGGCTCTGCAGCCGCTCCTTCTCCAGCGCCGGGGTCTGGTTGATCAGGTAGGGCTTGATCGAGTGGTACTGCTTGAAGAACAGCGTCATGTCCACGATCAGGTCGCGGATCACCGGCAGGCCCGGCAGGGGCTTCAAGGTGATCACGCCCGGCAGCGTGTTCATGTTGGTCAGGCAGGCCAGGCCGTTCTTGCCGTTGATGTTCATCGCGTCCGAGCCGCAGACGCCTTCGCGGCAGCTGCGCCGGAAGGAGATCGAGGGGTCGACCGCCTTCAGCTTCATCAGCGCGTCGAGCAGCATGCGCTCATGCCCGTCGAGCTCGACCTCGATGGTCTGCATGTAGGGCTTGGCGTCCTTCTCGGGGTCGTAGCGGTAGATCTTGAAAGTGCGTTTTGCCATTGGGTGCTCCAGTTCGCTGCGCTTAGAAGGTACGGACCTTCGGGGGAACGGATTCCACCGTCAGCGGCTTGAGGTTGACCGGCTTGTAGGTCAGGCTGTTGTCGGCGCTGTGCCACAGGGTGTGCTTCATCCACTCCTTGTCGTTGCGGCCCAGCGGGAATTCGGCGTCGTCGGCGCCGCGCTCGTAGTCGTTGACGGTGTGCGCGCCACGGCATTCGTGACGGGCGGCGGCCGAGGTCATCGTGGCCTGCGCGGCCTCGATCAGGTTGTCGACCTCCAGCGCCTCGATGCGCGCGGTGTTGAAGATCTTGGACTTGTCCTTGAGCGTGATCTGGGCGACGCGCGCGCGCATCGCGTTGATCTTCTTGACGCCCTCGTCCATGCTGGCCTGGGTGCGGAACACGCCGGCGTGCTGCTGCATGATGGCGCGCAGGTCGTTGGCCACGTCCTGGGCGTATTCGCCCTCACGGCTGGCGTCGAGGCGGGCCAGGCGCGCCAGGGTCTTGTCGGCCGCGTTGGCCGGCAGCGGCTTGTGCTCGGCCTTCGTGTCGAGGTGGGCGACGATGTGGTTGCCGGCGGCGCGGCCGAACACCAGCAGGTCGAGCAGCGAGTTGGTGCCCAGGCGGTTGGCGCCGTGCACCGAGACGCAGGCGCATTCACCGACCGCGTACAGGCCGTTGACGATGCGCTGGCCGCCCTGGCCGTCCGGCGTGACGACCTGGCCGTGGATGTTGGTCGGGATTCCGCCCATCTGGTAGTGGATGGTCGGCACGACCGGAATGTCTTCCTTGGTGATGTCGACGTTGGCGAAGTTCACGCCGATCTCGTAGACCGAGGGCAGGCGCTTGTGGATGGTCTCGGCGCCCAGGTGGCTGAGCTTGAGCATCACGTAGTCCTTGTTCGGACCGCAGCCGCGACCTTCCTTGATCTCCTGGTCCATGCAACGCGAGACGAAGTCGCGCGGCGCCAGGTCCTTCAGCGTCGGCGCGTAGCGCTCCATGAAGCGCTCGCCCTGGCTGTTGAGCAGGATCGCGCCCTCGCCACGGCAGCCTTCGGTCAGCAGCACGCCCGCGCCGGCCACGCCGGTCGGGTGGAACTGCCAGAACTCCATGTCCTGCAGCGGGATGCCCGCGCGCGCGGCCATGCCCAGACCGTCGCCGGTGTTGATGAAGGCATTGGTCGAGGCCGCGAAGATGCGCCCGGCGCCCCCCGTGGCCAGCAGCGTGGTGCGGCCTTCTAGGATATAGGTCTCGCCCGTTTCCATCTCGAGCGCGGTCACGCCCAGCACGTCGCCCGCAGCGTCGCGGATCAGGTCCAGCGCCATCCACTCGACGAAGAAGGTGGTGCGCGCCTCGACGTTCTGCTGGTACAGGGTGTGCAGCATCGCGTGGCCGGTGCGGTCGGCCGCCGCGCAGGCGCGCTGCACCGGCTTCTCGCCGTAGTTCGCGGTGTGCCCGCCGAACGGGCGCTGGTAGATGGTGCCGTCCGGGTTGCGGTCGAACGGCATGCCGAAATGCTCCAGCTCGTAGACCACCTTGGGCGCTTCGCGGCACATGAACTCGATCGCGTCCTGGTCACCCAGCCAGTCCGAGCCCTTGATGGTGTCGTAGAAATGGTAGTGCCAGTTGTCTTCCGACATGTTGCCCAGCGAGGCGGACACGCCGCCTTGCGCCGCCACCGTGTGCGAGCGGGTCGGGAACACCTTGGACAGCACGCCGACCTTCAGGCCGGCGCGCGCGAGCTGCAGCGAGGCGCGCATGCCGGAGCCGCCGGCTCCGACGATGACGACGTCGAATTTGCGCTTGGGGAGGTTTGCGGTTGCGGTCATGGCGTATCAGAGCTTCCAGAGTACAGAGTAGGCCCAGCCGGCGCAGCCGACCAGCCAGACGAGGGTCAGGACATGCAGCGTCAGGCGCAGGCCCGCGGGCTTGACGTAGTCCATCCAGATGTCGCGCACGCCCACCCAGACGTGCCAGTGCAGCGCCAGGATCACGCCGAAGGTCAGGAACTTCATCCACTGCGCCGCGAAGATGCCGGCCCACACCTCGTAGCCCAGCGGGCCGCTGCTGAAGAGCACTTGCGCCAGCAGCACCACCGTGAAGAGGGCCATCAGCGTGCCGGTCACGCGCTGGACCAGCCAGTCGCGCAGACCGTAATGGGCGCCGGTGACGACGCGCTTGGAACCGTAATTGACGGACATGAGTCAGTTCTCCTTGCAGGGCGGGGCCGCGCTCCGGGGCCGGTCCCGCCAGATCAATGGGGGGGGGGATTCAGTACAGGCCGAACAGCTTGGCGCCCAGCACCACGGTCAGCCCCAGGCTCAGCACCAGCGTCACGCTCGCCGAGGACCTGCCAAACGCCTTGGTCACCGAGTGCGTCATGTCCATGTACAGGTGGCGCACGCCCGCGATGAAGTGGTGCAGGTAGCCCCAGATCAGCGCCAGCAGCACCAGCTTGACCAGCGCGCCCGGCACGAAGCCGATGCCGCCGTCAAACACCGCCGTGAAGCGCTCGTACGACAGCTCCGAGGTCAGCGACACATCGAACAGCCACACGATCAGCGGCAGCAGAACGAACATCAGCAGACCGCTGATCCGGTGCAGGATGGAGACCCAGGCCGCCGCCGCCATGCGGTAGGTCGGCAGGTCCTTGAAGGCATGGATGTTGCGGAACTCGGGCCGCTTTTTGCTCAGCTCTGTCATGGATGGACTTTCTGTTGGCTTGAGAACAGTTAGGTAAGCCGTAGGTAACCCTGCGGGATTACTTTGTTGATGAAAACTTTTGGATTCTATTGCAATGCAATATGCGTCTAGCAGCTATGACCTGTGGAGCGGTGCAAGGGGCTTGCCTCAACTCAGTTCGTTGTGGTAATGGTGCTTGTCTGTGCGGTAGAGGCCACGGCGGTATTCCATCGGCGTGTCGTTGTAGGTGTAGGCGACCCGCTCGACGCTCAGGAGCGGGAAGCCGATCGCGACGCCCAGGGTCCCGGCCGATTCCGCGTCGGCCGCCACGGCCTTGAGCCTTTCGTCGGCGCGCACCATGCGCACGCCGAACTGGCGCTCGAACAGGGCATACATCGCGCCCTGATGGTTGGCCAGGGTCTCGATGCCGAGTCCCTTGAAGGGGTTGCCCGGCAGCCAGAGGTCTTCCAGGATGGTTGGCATGTCCTGGAAGGACAGCACGCGCCTGACCTCGAACACCGGGTCGCCCGAGCGCAGGCCCAGCACGCGGGCTATCTCGGCCGGCGCGCGCAAGCGGCGAAAGTCCAGGATCTGGCGCGTGGCCGGGCCCTGGCTGTCGCGGCTGCCGCTGTCGGGCTCGAGCCGCAGGAAGCGGTACTGCACCTGCTGCTCGGAATGGGTGGCGACGAAAGTGCCCTTGCCCTGGCGTCGCACCAGCAGGTTGTCGGCGGAGAGTTCGTCGATGGCCTTGCGCACAGTGCCCTGGCTGACGCGAAAACGCCCCGCCAATTCGAGCTCGCTCGGGATCAGATCACCCGGCTTCCACTCGCCAG
>JBDLVJ010000062.1:0-4896 GCA_039804875.1 Pseudomonadota bacterium
ACCTCGCCATTGGCCGCCAGCACCAGCTTGGTGTCGAGCTGCTCGCTGCGCAGCATGTAGTGCTCGAGCACCTCGCTCAGGTGCTCGAGCTTCTCGTTGTGCTCGCCGTTGAGCGGCACGACACCCTGGTAGGGCTGCTGGCCCGGCAGGCGGTCCTTGGGGTCGAGCGTGATCGCGCAACGGCCCAGGCCGTTGACGTTGACCATGTGGCTCAGCGGCACGCCAGCGGCGACTTCGCCATTGACGGTGGCCGTGGTGCGGAAGCTGAAGTCGGGCTGGACCTCGGTCACCGCGAGCTTGACCGGCCCGTCGCCAAAGACCTGCAGCACCAGCGCGCCATTGAACTTGATGTTGCCCTGCATCAGCACGGCGGCGGCCGACATCTCGCCGAGCAGCTCGGTCACCGCCGTCGGATAGCCACCGCCCTCGTGGTGGCGGCGCAGCACCTCTTGCCAGGAGCCGGTCAGGCGCACCAGCATGCCGCGCACCGGCAGGCCATCAAACAGGAACTTGTGCAATTCGGATTTGTGCAATTCGGTCATATCGGCCTCAAGCCAGCTTCACGAGACCCGCCCGATGGCGGCGGGCATTGGCGATGTAATGTTCGGCGCTGCGGCGCAGGCCTTCGATCTGTTCGGGACTGAGCTGGCGCACGACCTTGGCCGGACTGCCCAGGATCATGGAGCCGTCCGGAAATTCCTTGCCCTCGGTCACAAGCGAACCGGCGCCGACCAGGCAATGGCGGCCTATCCTCGCACCATTGAGCACCACCGCGCCGATGCCGATCAGCGTCTCGTCACCGATCGTGCAGCCATGCAGCATGACCTGGTGGCCCACGGTCACGCGCTCGCCAATGGTGAGCGGGAAGCCATGGTCGGCATGCAGCACGCTGGCATCCTGGATGTTGCTGCCGGCACCGACGCGGATGCGGTCGGTGTCGCCACGGATCACGGCGCCGAACCAGACGCTGCTGTCGGCGCCCAGGCTCACGTCGCCGATCACCTGCGCGCTGTCGGCCACGAAGGCGCTGGGGTCGGCCTCGGGCACGAGGTCGTCAAGTTGGTAGATGCTCATGCCTAGAATTGTAAGGATGGAAGCCATGGAAACCGCCACGCAAGGTCTTGCCTTGCCCGAACTGCGCGCGCAGGCGCTGGCCGCGCTGTGCTGCCCCGACATCGAGCGCAAGCGCGAACTCGCCAGCGCGC
The DNA here is from genome assembly GCA_039804875.1 of Pseudomonadota bacterium. GTDB lineage: Bacteria > Pseudomonadota > Gammaproteobacteria > Burkholderiales > Burkholderiaceae_C > Malikia. The sequence continues at coordinate 1,206 of JBDLVJ010000062.1, forward strand.
TGCATGCCACGGCCGCGCGGCTGCCGCTGGATGCCGCGGCCTTGCTGCCGCCGCCCACAACCAGCGTCCTGCCCGGCCGACCGGCCCGGCCACGCCTGGTCATGCCCAAGCAGGTGGCGCAGCGCTCGCCGTTCACGCTCGAAGGCCGCGCGGCGCTGATCCACGCGATCTGCCACATCGAGTTCAACGCCATCAACCTCGCGCTCGACGCGGTCTGGCGCTTTGCCGGCATGCCACGCGAGTTCTACCTCGACTGGCTGCGCGTGGCGGCCGAGGAGGCCTATCACTTCGGCCTGCTGCGCGACCACCTGCGCGCCATGCCGCCGCGCGACAACGGCCAGCCCTGGGACTATGGCGACTTCGACGGCCACGACGGGCTCTGGCTGATGTGCGAACGCACGGCGCATGACGTGACGGCGCGCATGGCGCTGGTGCCGCGCACGCTGGAGGCGCGCGGTCTCGACGCGACACCGCAGATCCAGGCCAAGCTCGGGCGCATCGGCACGCCCGACGCGCTGGCGGCGGTCGCGCTGCTCGACATCATCCTGCGCGACGAGATCGGCCATGTCGAGATCGGCAACCGCTGGTACCGCTGGCTCTGCGCCGGCCAGGGCCTGGACCCGGTCACGCATTACGGCACACTGGTGCGGCGGCATCAGGCCCCGCCCCTGCGCCCGCCCTTCAACCAGGAGGCCCGGCGGCGCGCGGGCTTCAGCCAGCAGGAAATCGACTACCTGCTCGGCGCCTGATTCCCCTGCCCGCCCCCTCAAACCCGCTCGATCCCCACACCATGATTCAGCTCCATCCCATCCCCGCCTTTCAGGACAATTACCTCTGGCTGCTGCATGACGGCCGCCAGGCGGTGGTGGTCGACCCGGGCGATGCCGCCCCCGTGCTGGCCTTCCTCGCACGGCATGAGCTGCGGCTGCGGGCCATTTTGCTGACCCATCACCATGCCGATCACACCGGCGGCGTGGCCGAGCTGCGCGCGGCCAGCGGCGCGGCGGTCTACGGCCCGGCCGCCGAAACCTTGCCGACGGCGGTCGAGCCGGTGCAGCGCCTGGGCGCGGGCGAGCGCATCGAGCTGCTGGGCCTGGAATTCGAGCTGATCGAGGTGCCCGGCCACACCGCCGGCCACGGTGCCTACTTCGTGGCGCAAGCGCCGGGCGGGCCGCTGCTGTTTTGCGGCGACACCCTGTTCTCGGGCGGCTGCGGACGACTCTTCGAAGGTACGGCGGCACAGATGCTGGACTCGCTCGACCGCCTGGCCGCCCTGCCCGATTCGACCCGGGTCTGCTGCGCGCACGAATACACCCTGTCCAACCTGCGCTTCGCGCAGGCGGTCGAGCCGGACAACACGGCGCTGGCGCAGCATCTGGCGCAATGCCTGGCACTGCGCGAGCGCGGCGAGCCCACCTTGCCAAGCCCGCTGGTGCTTGAGCGCCAGATCAACCCCTTCCTGCGCAGTCGCGAGCCGGCCGTGCTGGCCGCGCTCGCGCAGCGGGACCCGCTGGCGCAAGACGAGGTGGCGCGCTTCGCGGCGCTGCGCGAATGGAAGAACGGTTTCCGCTGAAAAACGCGCAAGGCTGGAACCCTGGCAGATAATCGAGATCTAAATATGTTTGGCCTCCCCCCACCTACCCGATGAACCGACACCGACTCTGGTGGCCCATGCTGGCCGCCATATTCCTGTCCGCCTGTTCCAGCCTGCCTGCGCCTGAAAAAGCAGCCGACCTTGAACCACCACCGCCAGCCCCCATTGGCGAATCGCGCTACACGCTGAAGGTGCAGCGCGGCGGCAGTCCGACGCTGTCCGAGCTGCGCACCGAACCCGGCATCGGCCTGCGCGCGGTGGCACCGCTGACCGTGCCGACCGACCTCTGGGACCGGATCAGGCGCGGCTTTGCGATGGAAGACCTCGACAACGAGCCCGTGCGCGAGCGCGAGCAGTGGTATGCCGCCCGCCCCGAGTACATCGAACGCATGACGGCGCGCAGCAACAAGTACCTGTTCCACATCGTCGAGGAACTCGAGCGCCGCAACATGCCGACCGAGCTCGCGCTGCTGCCATTCGTCGAAAGTGCCTTCAACCCGCAGGCGGTCTCAAGCGCGAGCGCCGCCGGCATGTGGCAGTTCATGCCCGCCACCGGCAAGGATTTCGACCTGACGCAGAACATGTTCCGCGACGACCGGCGCGACGTGCTGGCCTCGACCCGCGCCGCGCTCGACTACCTCGAGCGGCTGAACCGCCAGTTCAATGACTGGCACCTGGCGCTGGCGGCCTACAACTGGGGCCAGGGCAACGTCGCCAAGGCCATCAAGCGCAACCAGGCCCAGGGCCTGGGCACCTCCTACACCGAAATCAACCTGCCGCAGGAAACGCGCCAGTACGTGCCCAAGCTGCTGGCGATCAAGAACATCGTGGCGCAACCGGAGCGTTTCCGCGCCAGGCTGCCGGGCATCGGCAACCACCCCTTCTTCGACGCGGTGCCGATCAAGCGCGACATGGATGTGGCCAAGGTGGCCGAACTCGCGGGCGTGACCGAGCGCGACCTGCGCCAGCTCAACCCCTCGATCAACAAGCCGATGTTCATGGCGGCCGCCAACCCCAGCGTGCTGCTGCCCTGGGACAACGCCGCCGAGTTCGAGGCCAAGCTGGCCAGCCACAGCGGCCCGCTGGCGAGCTGGACCGCCTGGAAGGCGCCGCGCGACATGACGGTCGCGCAGGCCGCCGAGCAGCATGGAGTCGATGCCAGCGAACTGCGCGAGCTCAACAAGATCCCGCTGCGCATGCTGGTCAAGGCCGGCTCGGCCCTGCTGGTGCCGCGCAACGGCAAGCTCGACGTGGATGTACCGGTGCATCTGGCCGACCATGGTCAGCTGCTGCTCAAGGAAGAGATCATCCTGGTACGGACCCAGGTCAAGGCGCGCAAGGGCGACACCCTGGCCAAGCTGGCCCAGCGCTACGGGCTCGGCGCGACCAAGGTCGCCGACTGGAACAATCTCTCGCCCAAGGTCAAGCTCAAGCCCGGCCAGCTGCTGGTGCTGCAGCTGCCACAGCGCGAAGCCAGGATGGCGGCCGCGGACGAGCGCAACGCCCACCAAGAGGCAAAGGCCAAGCCAGCCAAGAAGGGCGGCAAGGTGGCATCGGCGGAGCAGACGCGCGGCAAGACCAAGACCAAGTCCTCGCGCGAGGTCAAGGTCGCGCTCGACCACAAGAAACGCTGACAGCCGGGCGCCAACCGATCAGCCTCGGAAAATCGCGGCCGAGGCCGGGACCCCACAACCGGCCCGGAGCCTCAGCGCCGGTCGGCCAGCGCGTGGGCGATGGTGCCGAGGTCCACGTACTCGAGTTCGCTGCCGATCGGCACGCCGCGCGCCAGCCGCGTGACCTTGACCTTGACCTGCAGCGTCTTGAGCAGCTGCGTGATCACATGCGCGGTCGCCTCGCCCTCGGCGGTGAAGTTGGTCGCCAGGATCAGTTCGCGCACCCCGGGCGTGCCGTGCGTGACGCGCTCGAACAGTTTCTTCAGGCCAATGTCGTGCGGCCCGACGCCGTCGAGCGGGCTGAGCTTGCCCATCAGCACGAAGTAGCGCCCGCGGTAAGCCCCGGTGCGTTCGAGCGCGGCCTGATCGGCCGGGGTCTCGACCACGCAGAGCAGGCCGCCGTCGCGCTGCGGATCGAGGCAGG